>NZ_JAVRKK010000122.1:0-6509 GCF_031962545.1 Candidatus Igneacidithiobacillus taiwanensis | reverse complement strand
CCCCCCCCCAGACGTAGGCCGAGCGCGTAGCGCCGCCTGTCTGGGGGTGGATCGTGGCCTATAACGCCCACTCCATCCTTCCCCCTGCCCACGTACTCCCGGCACGTCAAGCGCGCCCCGTAGGGCGTTCCTGTGCCCTCTACAGGCCCTCCCGCGCCCCGCCCTAGGGGGGTAGCACCTGCTATGGATGCGTCCATAGCCACGGGAGGCGCACATGCGTCCCAGGGTCACGGCGGGGAATCTGACTAGCTCCTGTCGTGACAGACGGCCCGATCCGGCGCCCCGTGTCATATTCAACCGGCTAGGATGGGGAACCTTTGGAAAGCCGGACAGAGAGGTAGCCAGCGCGGGGAATCATCCGCAACAACGGCGGCGGACAACAAATGAGCCGCCCCGCGCTGGCGGCGAGAACCTGCCAAAGGGGGGAGTGCATCCCTGAATCTCGCTGTGATGCAGCAAGCACTGGCTGCATTGCCCCATAAGCGACCGACCGACGCGACGGGCCGGTATCCGATGGGCCAAGCCCTAAGGTATCTAGGAATCAAACCTAGAGCCTTAGGGTGAGGCTTGCCCTGCTCCCTCCCTCAGCTCTGGACCGGTATCAGAAAGCACGTAGATAACAAGGGTAGTCTCCCAGGCCCGAAGGGCCTACAGGCTGGAGTCAGAAAAAATAGAGGTAACAAGTGCAGCGAGGAGTGGCGGGCGATTTGCTTGCAAATCGATCGACGCTCCCGCAACCGCCCAGAGGGCGGAATGCTTGCTACGAAGTGATACGGAAAGACCGGCACGGATGGGAGAGGGGGCGCGGGGGAGAGGGCCAGGCCTGTCACAGTGACCGATAGCTTCTGACCGGTGGATGCCACTTTTGGAGGCAGCGCCGATTCCTGAATCTGGCGGGGTATTGCCGGGTCCATGCACAGCCTTATCCGGCGATTTTGTGGATGAGTGGGACCATTTCCCCATCCCTGTCCCCAGGATCGCTCAGAGGGCAAATTTGGGGCCTTGGCGGCGGTGTTTCGGCGGATACCCGCGCTTTCCGTCCCACTCTACGCAGCGGGTCCCTCGCCGGAGCGCGGCGGCCCGGTGGCCGTCCGCCTCTGGATGCAGCCGTGTAGTGCCGACGCTGCTTTGTCATCAAGCGATGGGGGCGGGCTGGGCGGCGGTGGCTGGCGACCGGCAGGTAGGGGGGTTGATATTAAATATGACGATCATATCTAATTCTTATATTTTATATTACCGTCATATATAATAAAGGCATGGATGAGACAAGGAAACCGCCCATGACTGCCAAGAAACAGACCAAGAAGCAGCGCCCCGCCGCTGAGCAACTGGCACTAGACCACACCTGGTCGGCACCCAAGCCAAGAGGCAGGCCACGGGTTCACGAGGACCGCAAGGCAGCGCAACGGGCGGCCAGCGCCGCCTATCGGGAACGGAGACGGGCCAGACGGGAAGCGCCGGAGATCGAGGACCGGGGCATCATCGACCTGAGCGCCGTACCCGCGTACCGGGTCCGCAAGAGATAGCCCCCAGTCTTGGGCATGGCGAGGTCTCAGGAACCATCATCGCTTACCATGTCGCCAAGCAAGCAAAACCCGGGAATTCTGCTATGAATTCTGCTATCATAAGTGTATATAGCCAGCCTACCCGTCGAACTTCCTAGCGGAAGATTCTCCGGAGTCTGGCAAAGGGGCAAGCCCCCTTTGAACCCCCAAGAGCGCGGAGGAGCGGATGGCCCAAGAAGCATTGGACAAACGGATAGCGTTTCGCCTGCCAGAGAAGGTAGCGGAATCCTGGAAGTCAGCGGCGAAGGCCTCGCGGCTGAGTCTGTCCGACTGGGTGCGGATGCAGGTGGGCACCGACAAAGTGCCAGCGGTGAAGACGGGCAAGCCCACGCCGGCGAAGATGCCGAAGCGCCGCCCTGCGCCGGAAGCCGATCCGCAGCTAATCCGGGAGGTAGCCGCGCTGGGCAACAACCTCAATCAGATAGCCCGGCATCTCAACTCAGGAGGAACCTATACGCAAGCATCGGTGCTGATCCCCTTGCTGCACATCGAACAGCATCTGCAAGAGATTCTGGACCGATGCACATCAAATTCCTGAAGCACGGCAAAGGGTCCGGCAGGGGGGCCGTGGAGTACCTGTTGGGCGACACGGACCATAAAGGAACGCCCCGGGAAGAAGTCACCGTATTGCGCGGCAATCCCACCCTGGTAGGGCAGGTAGCGGATAGTCTGGACTTCGTGCATCGCTACACCTCCGGCGTAGTGTCCTGGGCACCAGAAGATGCGCCCACGGACGAAGAGATAGCCGGGGTGCTAGTGGACATCGAGAAAGCCTTCACGGAAGGCCTCGATGATCCATCACGCCTGGCCTGGACGGCGGTACTGCATCGGGAGAAAGGCAGTGGCTGCCATGTGCATGTATTGGCTGCGCGGGTAGACCTGGAGACCGGCAAGAGCTTCAACGTAGCGCCCCCCGGATGGGAGCGGACCTTTGATGCCATCCGGGACCGTTGGAACTGGGAAAAGGGCTGGTCCCGGCCGGACGACCCGGCCCGAGCACGGCTGCAAAGCCCCGGCTTCACGGCCTTGCTGGACGCCACGGCCTTGCGTGCAGGCCTGGAGGTAGAGGCGGACCCCAAGCAGCTCATCACCCGGTACCTGGCCCAGCAGATCGAGGCCGGCTTGATACGCAACCGACAGGATATTGTCGCAAGCCTGCAGGAAGCGGGCCTGGAAGTACCCAGACAGGGCAAGGACTACCTGACGGTCCTCGACCCAAGTACAGGAAACCGATACCGGTTAAAAGGAGCGATCTATGGCTCAGACTTCACCCCCGAAACATGCCTCAGCATTGGGAGAGCGGCTGAACGCAAAGATGGAAGCCGACCTGAGCGAGGCGGCGTCATTGATGCAGAAAAAGCTGGAGAAGCTCGCGAACGATTCGAGCAACAGCTTGAAAAGCTCGCTGCATACCGCCGTCAGCGATATCCAGGAAGACCTGCAGAACCTGCGGCGGATAGCGCGCGGGATGTTCCTTTGGAGCGCGGCAGCGTCAGTGATGCTGGTCGTCCTGACGATCTTCGGTTTGTGGGGGTACATTCACTGGAAGCTGGATACGGTCGAGAAGTTGCGGATCGAAAAGACCCGCCTGGAAACGATGTTGCAGAGCCTTCCGCAGGGGGTTCACCTGATCCATCTCAAGGGGGTCTGGTACGTCGAAGCACCGAGCATCCAACTGGGATACACCGTAAAAAGAAACGGAAAGACGCTAGACGCAGCGAAACTCCAGCCATAACAGGAGCGGAAGATGACCGAGATCGAAACGCGCTTGATGACTGCATTGGACGCCTTGAGCGAGCAGTTGCAGCAAACCACGAAGCGATTGGAAACCATGACCAGGAACTACGAAGCCTTATCGAAGCGGATGCAAAGCTTAGAAACGAGCATCAACAGCTACAGGAACAGCAATCAGAGCATGATCGAGAAGTGGAACGAGCAGCAGGCCTCGCAGAGCGCCTTAGAGCAGCAATTGAAGCGGCTGCGCGAACAGTTGGGGAGTGGCTGAGGCGCAAGCTCGACCGGGGAGTGGACTGGGGGCCTAGCTAATGTTGCGTCCAACAACCCATCTTTTCGCCCAGGTGTCCAACAACCGCCAGGCGGCCCCCGCCGATGCTGGCCGCGCAAGCCTCGGCGGGGGTGTCCGGCAAAGGGTCGTTTGGTAGAGAGACAAAATATCTGCAGGTGGTGTTGTGGTTCAAACCTGAAACCACCCCCTATCACTACTTTTCTTTACCCTGAAAAGGCATTAGACTTCCAACAAGGATATCTTTCATCAAGGCATTGATTCCAAGTTTATGTTCCCTCGAAGAAACATAACTTCCAGAATACAACAAATATGCTACAGTCCCTAACCGCTTTAATTTCGACCGCCTTCTATCGTATACCTCTGAACGCTTAATCCATAAGCGGGCGCGCTGATCAAACCAGTCTGCCAACTGTTCGAGCCCAATGAATTTAGTATTTGTTGCTCGTTTTAAATATGCGCGCAGGAACACTGCTTCAGCAGCCAATTTCTCTCCTTGTTCAGTATATTTTTTCATATCAAACTTCAAATAACGAAAAAAATACTTGAACTTATCTAAGTACCCTTGCGTAATACTAGCTCTTGCGCAAACATTCCCGCCATGTACACGATAACGCACTAACTCATCTTCTATAAAACCAATATTCCTCTTTCCAATACAGCATGAGTAAACCAATATGTCATGCCCCAAAGGCGAACCATGCTTTTTCCGCAATGAGATATATTCGTCCCAATCCCACCACTTCAATAATTCCTCTATAACCTTATACCGCACAACCATTGCAAAACCAAGCGTCTTACCAAACATCTTGTTGGGTGGCGGCGGAAAACTCCACTTAGAACTATCGGAGAGATCGGGAGCCTTTTTCGTAGTCGGATGTCCATAGCGATCAATAATCCGTCCTTCGTGTAACACTAAGTCAGCCTTAGCTGATAATATTTTCGTTATGCACTCCTTCAGTTTCCTCTCCTCCCAAATATCATCTTGGTCGCAGAATGCAATTATCTCGCCGTGACATAAAGAAGCTGACTTTAGAAAATTTCCAGTATAATGCAGGTTAATATCATTAATATAAATATGAACGGGAAATGGTGACGTTTTTGCAAAATCATGGACGATCTGAATTGTCTGATCGGTAGAGCCATCGTCAGAGACTACAAGCTCAAACGGTAATATTGTTTGCTTTGCAAGGCTATCAAGTTGTTCCCTAATAAATTTTTCACCATTATAAGTAGCCATGGCAATCGAAATTCTTGGATTTTCATTGCCACGAGTTGGATTTGGATTGATGTTCGTTTCTAATCGATCATTTATATTCATGGCAACAGCTCTACCTTACGGAATAGCCTTGTTGGATCTCAATTTGTAGCTGGCTTCTGAAAGCGTACCGCCATTTGTGCGGATATCTTCGAAGCTAGCGGCACCGGAAGGCGTTGTGTAACACCCTCGCAGGCCGCGACGACCGATTTTGGAAGCGCATTGAGTAGCACGTTCAACTTCACATGACCGCTTGTTAGCGGGTTGTTGAACAACGCGAAACGATCAATGCGCAACCCAACATCGGCAGCGAATGATTCGACTTCGTCTCTATAAAGTAAGAAAATATGCCCGTCAGCGTTCGGCCGGAACTGAATCGATTCAAATATTGTGGGATCCTCGCACTCAGAAAATTTTGGAAGTCTATTCCTGAAATACTCCCCATTTGGAGTCGTCATAATTATGTACCCACCTGGCCGAACTAGTTTAGCGGTATTTGCCAGGAAATCATCAGGATGAGCAACATGTTCAATAACCTCGGTGATTAAAACTCCATCAAATAAGGTAGAAAATTTAAGATCAAAGGCGTTTCCAGGAGAGAACGAGATGGCGCCATTCTCGTGCTTTTTTATTACGTAATCAGCTAATTCTTCTCGCAAGTCGTTCCATGTCACATCGTATCCAAGCTCCGCCATGGCTAGTGAGAAATTTCCCTGAGCGGCAGCAATATCTAATACACGTGCACCAGGCTCTAGCACTTCGGTAAGCATGCTGAGTGCGAAATGTCGGCGGTTATCGTAGGCGTATGCATATCCACGATTTTTAATTTCTCCATAAATCTCTTGTAGGTCATATTGATATGAATCTTTCCAAGACTCTGGCCAATTGTCCTCTATGTATACTCGTTTCATGACGATCTCCTGCGACTAAAATAAAATGTAACTATTCACCAGGGGTACGGTTACTCTATGGCGGGCTGCGGGGGCGGTTTCAACTTTGAAGTGCAACACTCGCATGTAATTTTTTGGCCTATCACAGTGACCGGTCCGGTTGTCAGACCTTATGCATCCTTCTGTCTCGTGGGCCTGGCCCACGGCTGGACGGATGGCCTGCTTCTGTTGGGTTCCCTACCTTCCGGTGAGGGGCCGTTATGAGACAAATAGGTGAAGCCGTCATGTTGGCTGGATACCTGTTCCCCAGTGGCGACCTTAGCGGACCCATTGCAAGTAAACCAAATCAGAGCATCCCAGGCCACTGTGAACCCTTTATCTTGCGCTCCTTTTGCCAGCCAGCGTGATGGCTCGATGGTGGTTTGGTAGACCTTGCAGGCGCACAAAGGCCCCCAAGGTTTCCCTTGGAGGCCTTGGCAACCACCGCCGCGCTCGGTGATGGCGTTTGGTTCGCAGCGCAAAAGGTGGCAATATCCACCCATCAACGCCACTTGCAGAGCAGTTCTCAGGCTCTCTGCCGTGGTCCTCACCTGACCCAACCAGGAAAGAACATGAACAGTATAACCCTACAGATCAGCAAAATCGAAACCACCACCTTTTGCAGCGTGGTAACCCCCCCCCCAGACGTAGGCCGAGCGCGTAGCGCCGCCTGTCTGGGGGTGGATCGTGGCCTATAACGCCCACTCCATCCTTCCCCCTGCCCACGTACTCCC
>NZ_JAVRKK010000121.1:0-6592 GCF_031962545.1 Candidatus Igneacidithiobacillus taiwanensis | reverse complement strand
CTTCTTTGGAAAAGGAAAACTCGAAGCCACGTAAGTTGCGCCGGGAGGGTACCTTACAGAGTTTGATCCTTGCCTGTGTTGGGGCATCCATCGGTTCTGGATGGCTTTTTGGTCCGTTGTTTACAGCTAAAATGGCTGGCCCCTATGCCATTGGATCATGGATTATCGGGATGTTGGCGATTTTGTTGCTGGCAGTGGTCTTTGCCGAATTGGCACCGCTGATTCCCAAGGCTGGGGCTATCGTACATCTGGCAAATGTGGGTAATGGTCCTATCGTTGGCAACATGTGGACGTGGATTTTATTTTTATCCTACGCCACCATTGCGCCCATCGAGGTTACCGCGCTGCTCACCTATGCCAATAACTATTTCCCCTATTTTTTGCAGCCGCATAGCGATCTGCTCAGTACCCAAGGCTTTTTTTACGCACTCATTGCGCTGGCGTTTTTTGTGGCAGTAAATTTTCTCTCGATACGCTGGGTTCTGAACATAAATAATGGTGCCACCTGGTGGAAGATTGGCGTTCCGGTGCTCACTGGTGTCATTTTTGTCGTTCTCGGTTGGCATTCCGGCAATTTCCATGTCCAGACTGGCAACACCGGGAGCAACATTCAAGGCATGTTCGTTGCCGTTGCCACGGGTGGTGTTATCTTCTCTTTGCTCGGGTTTCGTCATGCCATCGATTTGGCGGGAGAAAGCAAAAATCCCAAGCGTGATCTCCCCTTGGCCACCATCCTTTCGGTACTAATTGCTGGCGGCATCTATATTCTCGTGCAGGTCGCTTTCATCGGCGCCGTGCGCCCCCAAGACCTCGCCTATGGCGGCTGGGAGCATTTGCATTTTCCTGGTATCAACGGTCCCTTCGCGGCGCTGGCCACGAGCATTGGTATTACTTGGCTGGCCGTTCTGCTCTATGCCGATGCCTTCATCTCGCCCGCAGGTACCGCACTGATCTACACCGCTACTTCCGCCCGGGTTACCTTGGCTACCGCCGAGAGCGGTGCATTCCCTAAGGTTTTGGGCAAGATCAATGGCCATGGCGTGCCTTGGACCAGTTTGATTCTGCTCTTTGTGGTGGGCGGCGTTTTCTTTTTACCTTTTCCTTCCTGGCAAAAAATGGTGGGCTATATTGCTTCCATGACGGTGCTGTCGTATGTGATCGGTCCAATAGCGCTTTTGCAGTTACGTAAGGCAATGCCGCAACTAGAAAGGCCTTTTACCTTGCCGGGGGCGCAAATCATTGCTCCTATTTCCTTTGTGGTGGGTACCTGGATCGTCTACTGGTCGGGTCTGCATACCCTCAATTTTATTTTTGGAACGCTTTTCGTGCTTCTCGGTCTCTATGCCTTGTGGGGACTGCTGCGCAAAGAGCCGATTCGCGACATGGGCTGGCAATACATGTGGTGGATCATCCCGTATTTTCTTGCCCTCTGGGGTACTGCCTGGATTGGGCCGAAATCTCTGGGTGGCGAAGGTTGGGTCGGTTTTTACCAAGGTATGGCCATCATTGCGGCAATCAGCTTGCTCATTTTCTATTGGGCGGTGCACAGTGCCGTCTCCGACAAGGAAATCCGCTTGTACATGCGTAATCTCGATAAACGCGGAGTAGGTGCACCGTGATGGATCCAGCGCTGGATCGTCCTGAGGTCGGTAAAAAGTGGGTAATCAAGATTGGCAGCAGCTTGCTGATGAACGGCATGGGACGTCTGGCGGAAGATCGTCTTGCCGAGTGGCTAACGCAAATCCAGTCGCTGCTGCAGCAAGGCTATCAGATCGTTTTGGTGTCCTCCGGTGCCATTGCCGTTGGTGCGCGCCGCATGGGCTGGCCCGGCAAGCCGACGCAGTTGGCAGACCGCCAGGCGGCAGCAAGTGTTGGGCAGTCGATCTTGATGCATGGTTATGAAAAAATTCTGCATCAGATCCAGCGTGAAAATTATCGTCCCCTACATTGCGGTCAGGTGCTGCTCACCCACGAGGAGCTGCGCAATCGCTCGCGCTATCTGAATGCCCGGGAGACCCTGCGTACTCTCATCGAGCATGGGGTCTTGCCCATCGTTAATGAAAATGACGCCATTTCGCACCGTGCCATCCAGTTGGGTGATAACGATACCCTGGCCGCCCTCGTCGCCAATCTCTGGGATGCCGATCTCCTCGTTTTGCTTACCGACCAGCGCGGTTTGTACGATGCCGATCCGCGCACCCATCCCGACGCCCAGTTCATCCATCGCGCCCGCGCCGGCGAGGCGCGCTTGGAGCGCTTGGCAGGTTCTGGCGGCTCCCTGGTCGGTACCGGTGGAATGCTCGCCAAGGTGAAGGCGGCGGCGCGAGCGGCACGTTCGGGAACCTCGACCATCATCGCCAACGGGCTCGAGGACCGCGTCATTTTGCGTATCGCAAACCAGGAGGCGGTCGGCACCCTGCTTGAGGCGAAGATTCCCGTGCTTGCCGCACGTAAGCGCTGGTTGTCGGATCAGTTGCGCGTGCAGGGCGAACTGCATCTTGACGCCGGCGCCGCTGCCGCCGTCGACGAAGAAGGTGCGAGCCTGCTGCTCTTTGGGGTGCGGGCGCAGCAGGGTGCCTTCCGGCGTAGCGATCTGGTGAGCCGTATCGACCCCACGGGTCGGGAAATTGCCCGCGGTCTGGTGACTCTCGATGCTCGTCTGCTCGAGCATTGCCGGGCGCAGCTAGCGGCTGGCGAGGAGGTTTCGGCAGATTGTCGCATCCTGATCCACCGCGACGATTTGGTACGTAGTCGCTGATCAGGACGATGCCGGTCCGTCGAGGGCCGGGGCACGCTCGGCAAAATGGATATCCTGCTGTTGATGAGCAAGACGGATGCCGTGCCGATGTAGGGCCTCGACCGCCCGTGCCCGCAGTTCGGTTTGAATCATGAAGCTATTGTTGCAATCGGCAATATACACCCGCAGGTAAAATACCAGTGCATTTTCCGTCACATCCAAAAGCAGGGCGGTGGGTGGAATGCCGCGCGGGTCGTCTTGCAGTACTTCGGGGTGCTGCTTACCCACTTGTTCGAGAATTTCCCGCACCTCGTCAATGTCGGAATCGTGATGTACGCGCAGCGGAATCATCAAGCGCAAAATATTATTGCTGTACGTCCAGTTGGTAACTTGGCCGGAGATCAGCTCGGAATTGGGTACGAAGACCTCGGTGCGATCAAAGGTAAGGATCAGCGTCGAGCGGATACTCAGGCGCTGCACATAGCCCTCAGTGGTGCCGACCTTTACCCAATCGCCCACACGAATGGGACGCTCGAGGAGAAGAATGATGCCCGAAACAAAATTATTGACAATGTTCTGCAAACCAAAACCAATACCTACTGATAAGGCACCAGCAATGATCGCCAAGTTGTGCAAGGCAACGCCGGCTGTGGAAAGGGAAAGTAATATGGCGACAATAAACCCAACATAGCGAAAGATCGCAAGAATCGAGTGCCGCGAACCGACATCGAAATGCCGAAAGATACCCCGCGCACCCGATAGCCGTTTTTGCAGCCATTGATTGACGTTGAATAGAAAAAAGAGCAAAAAAATGGCAATGAGCCAGCGGAATGGTTGAATATGAAAAGTGCCGATGTCGAAGCCATGAATGAAATATTGCCAAAAAATGGCAAAGCCACTGCGGCTCAGGCCCCAAGCCAGCAAAATGAGGATGAGTACCAGGCTCCATAACACGGTATGAGAGAATAGGCGTAACCAGGAGAGCCAAGAGCTTCCTTCCTGACTGAGCCCCAGGTGTTGGCGCAACAGGCGCGGCAAGTCGCCCTCGCCGTCTTCCTCGTTACCCCAAATATCGTCAATGAACCAAGCAATTACTCTAGCCACGAGTATGGCCACCAGGCTCAGCACAAAACCGTTGGTTAGATAATCTGCCAACGCCATAAAGCCAAAAAAATTCAGCAGAATCAGTACAAGCGCGGTACCGAACAAGACGAGTTGCAGCCAGCGGGTGTCCTTCAAAAAGGTGAAGCGTCGAGCGCGCCAGAGCACCCAGAGAACGCTACTGAGTATGGCGGTGTGGATGAGCGTGACGAGGGCGGTGTGGTGGTTGATGAGATCGCTGCCTTGAGGATCGAGATACTGATAGACCAATACCAAGGTCATGAAGGTGATGACAAAGCGTAGGGGGCGCCAAAAAACCCGTAGTAGCACCGCCTCCCGTTGAGCGCGGGCCGGAATGGTATTGAGGTGGCGCAGCATCGAACGGCTCAGCCAGTCGCTCAGGTAAAAAGCTGCTCCCGTGGTAGTAATGAGAATGGTGATGGGATAAAAGACTGAGAGGAGATAGCTGGCCAGAGCCCAGGCAAGGAGGGCTGCCAAAGGATAGAGTTCGCGCAAGGCAAATTGCGAGTGACGACGAAAAATTGCGGCGATGATGAACAGGGCAATACCAATCGCCATGGCGCCCTGAAATTCGGGATTGGAAAAAATGGCAGTTCCATCCGGGCGAACCCAGAAATTACGCTCCTGGTCCCAGGCCGTTTTATGGAGTCGAGAAAGCTGCGCAATCTGTTGCCAAAGATTTGGCCCGCGCTGCAACAGCTTGCGCGTATGGAGTTGCGTTTGTTTGTCGCGAATGTCGCCGAGAACGGTGCTTCCGCCAACATACAAGACCTTACAGGCCGCCAATTTGCCGCCCACCGCAATCTTTTCGGCGCTCAGTTGCTGGCGCAGCTCGGTCAGGCTGCTAGGTTCATCGGCTACCGGCGGGCCAACGATGGCGAGGGATTTGTCGAGATTGGCAAGGGAGGCCTCCTGGGTTTTGGTGCAGACGGCCGCATCTTGCACGATGCCCTGCACCTCTTGTTGCCACTGGCGCAACTGCCCTGCACCAACCGGCTGCGCGAGACCGTGGTGAATGCTGCGCAGCAGAGCGGCATCGTTGGCAAATTGCTCGCCCCCTGCCGCCAGCGCTGGGCTCGTTAGCAGCGCCAGCAGGAGAAAGAGCCAAGTACAGAGCAAGCGGCGCAGCATAGAAAGAGGAAATCTCCGGTTGGGGGTGGCTAGGTGATGGCGCGCCGTGCCCCATGGGTCAAAATGGGCAAGAGCATCCGTTGCAAGGTAGGTGGCAGGGCGATGGGTTTGATCAGCATTTTTACTGCCATCTCAAACGGATAATGACGCCGAATCCACACCGCCATACGTTTGCGAAAGGCACGAAACTCTGCCGCCGTAAACTCCTGGCCCGGGTTGCGCAGCTCATAGGCGCAGCGAATGGCAAGAAAACTGTCTTCCATGTCTGCCTCCGTTACCCGTTGCCAGAGGCTGCGCAGCACGCGCCAACGGGAGACTGCTTCGCTCGCTTGGTATTCGCGGAAAAAACGGAAAAAATATTTGTAATGATGCACCTCATCGGCCCGAATGTGGGCGGCAAGCTGCCGTAAAATAGGCTCTGGGCTAGCGTGCTGAATCATGGTGTAGAAACTTGCCGTGCCGGTCTCGACTACGCACCTTGCCGCCATTTCCAAGGCGGGGGTGGGGCCGAGTTGCTCCGTTTGGCAGAGGGGGGCGTAGGCATCTACGAAGCGTTGGTAAGCGGTATCCCAATCGAAGTCGGGCCAGACCGTCAGCACATAGGCTCGTAAGGCGCGCCCGTGCTGCACCTCCTCGTGTTCCCACTGATTTTGCAGCCATTGGCAGGCAGCTTCGTTGCCCGCGTAATAGCCGGCTAGATTGTTGGCATAAAGATCCGATAGGGTTTCGACGAACGAAGCACCGGCGAGCAAATAAAACCAGTCTTCTTCGTGGACGATGGCGGATTTGCGAACGCAGTCGAAAGGGATGTCCTGCAGGGACCAGCGAGGATGACGGCTTCCATCAGCCATGCAATGCAGCTCTCCTATTCCGTATTTTTACCTTTCCCGGGCGTAGTCAACGTCTGCATGACCCAAGCCAGCTTGCTGAAAAGCCTCTCGGCGTTTCAGACACTGCGGACATGCGCCGCAATGCTGCGCCCTTCCAAGCAGGCAACTGTACGACAAATTCCAGTCGACCCCCAAGTCTTGCCCGAGGGCCACCACTTCTGCCTTACGCAGATCCTGCAGTGGACAGAGAAGTTCCCGTTGCAGGGCGGCCAAG
Source organism: Candidatus Igneacidithiobacillus taiwanensis (assembly GCF_031962545.1). Taxonomy (NCBI): domain Bacteria; kingdom Pseudomonadati; phylum Pseudomonadota; class Acidithiobacillia; order Acidithiobacillales; family Acidithiobacillaceae; genus Igneacidithiobacillus; species Candidatus Igneacidithiobacillus taiwanensis. The sequence continues at coordinate 498 of NZ_JAVRKK010000121.1, read as the reverse complement.
GCCTCGCTCAAGGGGTGCAGGAGCGCCGGGCGGGAGCTGGCATCGACCGCGGCGTCGTCGGCGGTAACGCCAATGCAAAGATAGCGCAAGCCCAGCGCCGCTGCGGCACTGCTGGCCACAGCCAAGGCAATGAGATTGCGATGCAACACGGGTACATGAAAACGCTGCGGGCGCAGTGCCCCAAGGGCGTTGCCGAGTTCTGCCATGGGCAGGCGTAGCGGCGCGCAACCGAGCCGGGCGCACTGGGCCTGCACGCGGCGCCACTCCTCGGCCGCAGCACGTTGGGCATAGTCGAGAAAGACAGGCTCCGGGGTATGCCCCACAGCGTCGAGTAGGCGCAGCAGGGTACTGCTCTCCACTCCGCCGCTCATCAACAACAGCACGCGTTGCGGGGCCTCTGCTGCATAAGTTCACAAACCTTTGGCACTTCTTTGGCGAGGGAGGAGTGCCATGCAGGTTCAACATGTCGGGTACCGGATCCGGGGGTTTTACCGGGTA
>NZ_JAVRKK010000120.1:0-6751 GCF_031962545.1 Candidatus Igneacidithiobacillus taiwanensis | reverse complement strand
GCTGGGCTCCTCGGCAAAGGTCATCTGTCCGGTCATGGATGTCATCTCCTAGCTACTCGGTCAACCCATTGTATCAGAGGGCTAAATCAGAGGGTCCCTAGTCACTGGGATTGGTGATATCGGTAGAGATGCGGAACTTGGAATCCGTCAGGGAGAAAGGTAAGTATGTTCAAACAACAAGCAAAACGACTGGTAGCATGGGGAGGGGCTGCGCTGGCAGGCTTATGGGCCAGTGTCGCTAATGCCAGTATTTTCTGGATCTTCGATCCTCATGGCATCATGGCCGAAACCAATCTGCGGTACCTGATCATCGACGTGGTGATCATGGGCGCTATCGTCGGTATCACCACGTTGTTGGTGATCTGGTTCATGTGGAAATATTCGAAGGGAAAGAACCGCGGTAAGTACGATGCCCAGTGGTCGCATTCCAACGTCTTGGAAGTGGTGGTCTGGGGTATCCCGATTATCGCCGTGGGGTTTCTCTCTTACTTCGCCTACAAAGGCACTTTTGAGGTCAATCCCTACAATCCTACGGTCATCACCAAGCACATGGCGCCCAAGGGTGACCCGGTCAATGTCGACGTGATCGCCACCGATTGGCAGTGGTTATTCATTTATCCCCAGTATCATATGGCGGTAGCCAACGAGTTGGTCCTGCCGATACATACCCCAGTATTTTTCCGCTTGACTTCTACCGCGGTTACTTCTGGGTTCTTCATCCCGCAATTGGTTGGCATGATCGATGTGATGCCGGGCATGCGTACCAAGAATGCGCTCGAGAGCGATCACGTGGGTGAGTATCAAGGCATCGCCTCCGACTACGCTGGCGCCGGTACTTCGTGGATGACCTTCAAAACCAAAATGGTCACCCAGTCGGATTTCCAGAATTGGGTGGCAAAAGTCCAGGCATCACCAAAGACGATGGATTACGCAAGCTTCAATCGTTTCGCGGAACCATACATCAACGTGAATCACCGTGTGGTGTATTTCTCCCATGTGGAGGATGGGATTTTCAACCACCTCATCATGGAAGTGATGGACGGTAAGACTTGGCCCTTGCCGCCGGCAATGACCGAAAACATGGTGGCTTATTTGCAAAAGCAAGCCGCAGAGCATCGCGACTAGGATAAAAGGAGAGGTGACGCAAATGCTCGTTCAAGTGCCTGGGGGGTGGAACCCCTTGCTAGGGAGACTGGCCTTAGACCAGATCCCTTATACCAACCCGATTCTCGCGCCACTCTTCGTGGTGGTAATGATCGGAGCCATTCTGATCATTGGTTTGATCACCTACTACCACAAGTGGGGTTATCTTTGGAAAGAGTGGCTGACCACTGTCGACCATAAGAAGCTCGGGGTGATGTATATCATCCTGGGTTTGGTCATGCTCTTTCGTGGTTTTGTCGACGGCTTGATGATCCGCACGCAGCAGGTCTGGGCCAATGGGCCGCAATCCTCTGGTGTTTTCGGCGCCGTACATGGGTACTTGACGCCTTTCCATTTCGGCCAAGTGTACAGTGCCCATGGTTTGATCATGATTTTGCTGGCGGCAACTCCCTTGCTCGTCGGCTTCATGAACATCATCGTGCCGATTCAGGTGGGCGCCCGCGATATGGCCTATCCCTACCTCAACGCCCTGGGTTTGTGGATCACGGCGGCTGCCGTTGGACTGATCATGGCGTCCTTGTTTGTGGGTGATTTTGCTCACAACGGTTGGTTTGGTTACGCCCCGATCTTCGAGTTGCAGTATAGCCCTGGCGTGGGTGTGGACTACTGGATCTGGACCCTCGAACTCACGGCATTGGGTACCACCCTCGGCGGTATCAACCTGATTGCGACCATCGTCAAGATGCGCGCTCCGGGGATGACCTGGTTCCGTCTGCCGATTTTCACCTGGGCCAGCCTCTCCGCCAATATCATTGCGCTGACCTCCTTCCCGGCATTGCAGATTGCCTTGGCGCTGGTGGCCTGCGACCGCTATTTTGGTTCGCACTTCTTTACCGCGGGTTACGGCGGCAATCTCATGCTGTATACCAATCTGTTCTGGATCTGGGGCCATCCAGAGGTGTACTTCGTCATTCTGCCTGCCTTTGGCATGATGTCTGAAATCTTCCCCACCTTCTCGGAAAAGCCGCTATTCGGCTACATCACCATGGTGGCGGCAAGTTTTGCCATTGCCGGTGTTTCCTGGCTGGTCTGGTTGCATCATTTCTTTACCATGGGTGCCGGACCCGACGTCAACAGCTTCTTTAGTATCGCGACGATGTTGGTGGGTATTCCTACCGGTGTGAAGGTCTTCAACTGGGCCTTTACCATGTACCGCGGCCGCATCACCTACACCGCAGCCATGTTGTGGGCAATCGGGGCGCTCTTCCTGCTCCTCATTGGTGGTCTCACCGGCATGATGCTGGCGATTCCCGCCATCAACTACATGGTGCACAACAGCGTCTTCGTAATCGCGCACTTCCATTCCATGTTGCTGGTGATCGTCTACGCCATCTTTGCCTCGGTGATCTTCTGGTTCCCGAAGGTCTTTGGCTTCAAGCTCGACGAATTCTGGGCCAAGACCATGTTCTGGCTCTTCAGCGGTGGCACGGCGCTGGTCTTCATCCCGATGTACATGCTCGGCTTCATGGGGCAAACCCGGCGTTTGGACTACGTTTTCAATACCGCTTGGCATCCGTATCTGGTGACCGAGGAAATTGGTATTGGCGTGTACTGCCTCTCGGTTGCGGCCTTCTTCGTTCTCCTGTACGTGAGTGTTCGCGACCGGGTGAAGAATCGTGTTGGTCAGGATGCCTGGGGTACCTCGCGTTCCCTCGAGTGGCTCACTCACTCGCCGGTACCTTTCTACAACTTTGCCGTTACCCCCCATGTCAATGCCCGCGATGAGCTGGCTTGGCGGCGTCAGAATGGCATCAATGAGACGCAGCCGGCCCACTATGTCGACATTCACATGCCGAACAACACCGGCGTGGCGCTCTACATTGGTGCACTGACCTTCGTTCTCGGGTTTGCCCTGACCTGGCGTATCTGGTGGCTTTGTTTGATCAGCTTGGTAGCGATCATCGTACTCATGATCGTCCGCTCCTGGCGTGGTGACCCCGGCTACATCATCACCGCCGCGGAGCTCGAGAAAATGGAGCGCGAGGCAATGCGTCGCCAGCAGCAGATAGAGGTGGATCATCTGCCGCAGCACGGTGGGCATGCGGTGCCGGGTGGGGCGATGGCCTTTGATGGTCAACGCGTTGCACCTTTGGGGACGCCGCCCAGCACTGGCGATCAGCACTGAGGATTGTGGGCGTGAACTAATTCACGCCCCTCTACAAGAGGAATTTTGGTAATGAGTGCACATAATTCACCGGATCCAAAAACGGCCACTCTGTGGGATACCCACTATCATGGCCATGATGTGATCTCTACCCGGACCTTTGGGTATTTTCTCTACCTGCTCAGCGACGGGATGCTCTTCGCGACACTCTTTGCGGCCTATGGTGTGTTGAGCTATTCCCACAGCTACTACAACGGTCCAACCCCAGCGGACTTCGTCCACCCTTGGTATACCTTTACCCAGACCGTGGCCTTGTTTTTGAGCGTTTTGGCCTATGGCATGGGCATGAGCGCCCTCAAGAAGGGTAGCAAAGCCGGCGTCATGAATGGCTTGGTCGCCGCCTTTGTGCTCGGCGCCGTTTTTTTGGGCCTGGATATCCACGACATGATGGATCTTGCCGCTCATGGAGTGACGGTGCAGACCAGTGGTGGTGCCTCGGCATTCATCGTCCTGACCCAGACCCACGCAGCCCACATCTTCTTCGGACTGATTTGGATCGTCGTCATGATGTTTCAGGTAATGGGTAAGGGCTTTACCACCGATACCGTCGGACGCCTGCTCACCTTGCGGATGTTTTGGCACTTGCAGGCCATCATCTGGGTGTTTGTCTACGTTTTTGTTTATCTCTGGGGGTATATGTCATGAGTCACGGTCACGACAATCCGATTTTGCACCCGGAAGTGCAGATGGCCAGCGTTCGCGGCTATTTTACCGGTTTTCTGATTTCCCTGTTGCTGATGTTGGCGGCAACGGCCATGGTGACTTCCCATGCCTTCCCACCTTTTGGGCTGTTGCTGGTGATCAGCATTTGCGCGGCGGTCTCCATTATTGCGCAGATCTATTTTCTGCTGCACTTGGATATTTCTGAGCACAATATCTGGAACACCGTCTCCTTGGTGCTCTTCATTCCTCTGTTCATTCTCACCATTGGTCTGACCTGGTGGATGTTCTCGCAGCTGTACTTGCGGACCATGCCCATGATGCCGGGCATGGGAATGCACTGAGCATCTTCTAGGAGTCAAACATGTCTAGCGTCTTAGAGAGTGGTCGAGTAGCAGGGGTAGTAGGGCAGGGGGATATTCCCCATGCCGTCGAACCGGAGATGACCCCCTTCGTGCGCGCCATTGGCAAGTTCATTGGCCTTGCCCTGGTTGCGGCTGTCGTTGCCGGAGTGGTCGAAGGTATGCAGGGCAGTGGTGGGGTGGTCGCGGCCTTGGTTCGCGCCCTCTCGACCATGGAAGTTGGGTTTGCCATGGTGCTCATCCTCCTCGGTAGTCTGGTGGAAGGCTTTGGTTACGGGCTTTCCTTAGGAACCAAGTGGCCGTACACCCGCAACATTGTCGTTTTGATGCTGCGCAGCGATCCCGAGGCGGCGCACCGCGTGGTGGCTACCTTGGTGGGTTTGGTCGCCCTTGCTCTCGCCATTCTTTCGCCAGACGTCAACACCCTTTCCGGTCTGGGACTCATTGTGGTTACTGCGCTCTTCGGCATGGGAACCCTCTACGTTCTGGCTGGCAAGGCCCCGGCTTTGGTGCATGGCATCCATGGACTGTTGGCCTACGGGGTCTTTTTGATCTTTTTGGTCAATCTCGTCTACCCAGGCATGAATTTTTGGTCTTATCTGTACGCGATGGGTGCCTTGCACGCCTTGCTCTTTGCCGTGCTATTGGGCGGGATGACCACCGGGCAGCGCGGTTTTGGTAAGGAGATCGGGGCATTCGTGGCGCCGCATAAGGCATCGCAATGGACCGTTGCCGCCCACGTTTCGGCGGCACTGCTCCTGGTTGCGACCCTGGGCTGGATGATGCCGGCCTATCCCGTTGCCTTCTACTTGGCGGTGCTGCAAGTTGCCGTCGGTTTCCTCCTATTTCATGCGGTCAATCTCAAACCCAAAGATCCGGGGATTATGGTGGCTTTTCATCAGGGCATGGTGCTTTCCATGAGCCTCGCCATTGTCCTCGTCTGGCGGTAAGGAACAATTATGGCTAAGTCTCTCGGTACTCCGTCTCCCCTGATCCTGCCCGGCCCGAGTGGGGCCGTGCAATTGCTGCGTGATCTGTGGGTGCTGGCCAAGGCGCGCGTAGTGTCTTTGCTGGTCTTCACCGCCTTGGTCGGAGAGCTGCTCGCGCCCGGCGGGATTACCCACTGGCCGGCTGCACTGGCTGGGCTCTTGGGCATTGCTCTGGCCGGTGGGGCCGGTGGTGTTCTGAATCAGATTGTCGAGCCCGAGCTCGATCAGCATATGCGGCGTACCCACCGTCGACCGCTGGCCGAGGGACGTATCGGTCGGCGTGGGGCCATGGTGTATGCAAGCGTTTTGCTGGCCACCAGCGTCGCGGTGCTATGGATATGGACCAATCCCCTTACCCTCGCCTTGACCCTATTGGGAACCGTGGGTTACGGCGTCGTCTACACTCTCTATCTCAAGCCCAGCACCCCCTGGAACATCGTTTGGGGCGGTTTGGCGGGGGCCCTGCCGCCATTGATCGGCTGGACCGCGGTAACGGGATCGGTAGCGCTCTATCCGCTGTTCTTGGTAGCACTCATCTTCGTCTGGACGCCAGCGCATTTTTGGCCGCTCGCCATTTACTGTCGGCGCGACTATGCCAAGGCCTGCATTCCGATGTTGCCGGTCACCCATGGTATCGACCGCACGCGCAAGGAAATTTTGATCTACGCCATTGCCACCTGGCTAGTGAGCCTGGTGCCGGCCTTCCTTAGCCACGATTGGATTTACGGTGGCATTGCCTGGGTAGCTGGTGCGTGGTTTGTCGGTATGGCCCTGCGTCTGCGCAAACTGCCGGAGAGTGCGGAGATGGATCTCTACGCGCGCAAGATGTTTGCGTTTTCTATCAGCTATCTCTTTTTGCTGTTTACCGCATTGCTCGTAGGGAAGGCGATTCTCGGCTATGGCCTCCTCTAAGGGTAAGCCACGGCGCAGGCGGCCCGCCGCCGCGCCGATGACGGCGACGGAGAAAAAGGCCGTCTTTGGGCTCAGCTTCATCTACATGACGCGTATGCTTGGGCTTTTCATGCTCATGCCGGTTCTTGCCCTCGACAGCCATTCCATGCGCGACAGTACGCCGTTTTTGCTGGGTTTGGCCGTCGGCATCTATGGTTTGGCGCAAGCGGTTTTGCAATTTCCTTTTGGTAGCGCTTCGGATCGCTTTGGACGCAAACCGGTTTTGGTTTTTGGACTCCTGCTCTTCGTTGCCGGCTCCGTGCTGGGCGCGGTAACCAGTAGTATTTGGGGAGTGATCCTCGCCCGGGTCTTGCAGGGTGCCGGGGCCGTTTCCTCGGTGCTCCTCGCTACGGCTGGCGATCTCACCGACGATGCCCACCGTACCAAGGCAATGGCGGCGATCGGTGGCAGCATTTCCATTGCCTACGTTTTGGGCATGGCCCTCGGACCACTCATCTATG
>NZ_JAVRKK010000119.1:0-6756 GCF_031962545.1 Candidatus Igneacidithiobacillus taiwanensis | reverse complement strand
CGCCGAACGGCCACACCATCGACTCGGACAGAAACCACCGCTATCCTTCCTCCTCCAACATCTACCACAGTGCCAAAGGTGGTGGACGCATACACAGGTTTGACCCGATTATGCCCGGCTATTTAGAATAGGAAAAGCGCATGGGAGGCTTCTGCCCTCCCATTTTTTGCATCTTCTATTTGTCATTTCGAGGTGGGTCTTGGACGCAGTCCTGGCATTGTCCGACGGACGGATCTTTTACGGCACGGGTTTTGGCGCCGCTGGCATGCGTGCCGGCGAGGTCTGCTTCAATACGGCCATGACCGGCTACCAGGAAATCCTCACCGATCCCTCCTACCGCGGTCAGATCATCACCCTCACGTATCCACACATCGGCAATGTGGGGGTCAACGAGGAAGATCAGGAAGGACGGGAGATCTTCTGCTCTGGTCTGCTCTTGCGCACCCTACCTCGCGCTGCCAGCAGCTGGCGCGCGCAGGAGAATCTAGATGAATATCTGCGGCGCCATGGCATTCCCGGCATGGCGGAGTTCGATACCCGCGCTCTCACCCGACATTTACGCGAACACGGTGCCCAGAACGGCGCCTTGGCCGTCGGCGAAAAGCTCCAGCCCGAAGCGGTACTCGCCGCCGCGCGCGCCTTTCCGGGGCTCGAAGGCGCCGACCTCATCGGTGAGGTCACCTTGGGCCAGCACCAGAGCTGGCGGCGGCGCAGCCCCGACCCCGCCCATGGCTATCACAGCCAGGAAGTCGGGAACTATCCGCATCATGTGGTCGTTGTCGATTTTGGCGCCAAGCGCAACATCCTCCGCCTGCTGGCCGATCGCGGTTGCCGCGTCACCTTGCTACCCCATCAGAGCAGCAGCCGCGAGATTCTTGCCGTGGGTGCCGATGGCGTCCTTTTCAGCAATGGTCCTGGCGACCCGGCAGCCCTGACGGCCGCGCAGCAGACCGTGCGCGCGGTGGTAGAAGCCGGGCAGCCCACCTTTGGCCTTTGCCTCGGACACCAATTGCTGGGCCTTGCGCTGGGCGGCAAGACCGAAAAGATGAAATTTGGTCATCACGGCGCCAACCACCCCGTTCGCGATTTGCGCAGCGGCCGTGTCCTCATTACCAGCCAAAATCACGGCTTTGCAGTGGCGGCGGAGAGTCTGCCCAACAGCATGGAGCCCACCCACGTTTCGCTTTTCGACGGCAGTCTGCAGGGAATGCGGCATCGCGAGCTGCCGGCCTTCTCCTTTCAAGGGCACCCCGAAGCCGGCCCGGGCCCCCATGATGCCAGCGTGATTTTTGACGAATTTGTCGCCAGCTTCCGCACAAGGAAAGACCATGCCCCGGCGTGAAGATCTCAAAAGCATACTCATCATTGGCGCTGGCCCCATCGTTATCGGCCAGGCCTGTGAATTCGATTACTCCGGCGTGCAGGCCTGTAAGGCGTTGCGCGAGGAGGGTTGCCGGGTCATCCTCGTCAACTCCAATCCCGCCACCATCATGACCGACCCGGAAACCGCCGATGCCGTCTACATCGAGCCGGTGGAATGGGAAACGGTGGCGCGCATCATCGAACGCGAGCGCCCCGATGCCCTGCTGCCCACCATGGGCGGACAGACGGCCCTCAACTGCGCCCTCGACCTGCACCGCGAGGGCGTCCTCGATCGCTTCAACGTCCAGCTGATCGGCGCCAGCGTTGCTGCCATCCGCGAGGCGGAAGATCGCGGTCTATTCAAAAAGGCTATGGAAGAAATCGGCCTCGAGGTGGCGCGCTCGGCCTTTGCGCACCAGCTCGACGAGGCCCGAGAGATCGCGGAAAGCATCGGCTATCCGGTGATCATTCGTCCTTCTTTTACCCTTGGCGGTACCGGCGGCGGGGTGGCCTACAATCGTGAGGAATTTGAGGAGATTGCCGGCCGCGGCCTCGAGGCTAGCCCCACCCATGAGATCCTCATCGAGGAATCGGTCATCGGCTGGAAAGAGTTCGAGATGGAGGTGGTGCGCGACTGCGCCGACAACTGCATTATCGTCTGTTCCATCGAAAACCTCGACCCCATGGGGGTACATACCGGCGACTCCATTACTGTTGCGCCGGCGCAGACCCTCACCGACCGCGAATATCAGACCATGCGCGACGCCTCGATTGCGGTGCTGCGCCGCATCGGTGTCGATACCGGCGGCTCCAACGTGCAATTTGCCGTCAACCCGCGCAACGGCCGGCTTTTGGTCATCGAAATGAATCCTCGGGTGTCGCGCTCCTCGGCACTGGCCTCCAAGGCAACGGGCTTTCCCATTGCCAAGGTGGCAGCCAAACTCGCCCTCGGCTACACCCTCGACGAACTACGCAACGACATCACCCGAGCCACCCCGGCCAGCTTTGAGCCGAGCATCGACTACGTGGTCACCAAGATCCCGCGTTTTGCCTTCGAGAAGTTCCCGGAGGCCGATGCCCACCTCACCACCCAGATGAAATCCGTGGGCGAAGTGATGGCCATGGGGCGCAGCTTTCAGGAGTCCTTGCAGAAGGCCCTGCGCGGGCTGGAAACGGGCATGGATGGCCTGAACGAGCGCGACGGCAAAAATCGGAGCACCGCCCAGATCGAAGAGGCCCTGCGCAATCCAGGGCCAGAGCGCATCTGGGAGATCGCCGATGCCCTGCGCCTCGGCTGGGACATTGCCCGAGTGCAGGAGCTGACCCAGATCGACCCCTGGTTTTTAGAGCAGATCGCCGAGCTGATTGCAGTCGAAAACAGTTTGCGCGGCCTCGCCCTTGCCGGCATCGATCGAGCGGCCATGCGGCGTCTCAAACGGCTGGGTTTTTCCGACCGGCGCCTGGCGCAGCTACTGGGCTGCCGCGAGGCCTCCCTGCGCGAACATCGACACAAGCTCGGCGTGCGCCCAGTCTATAAGCGTGTCGATACCTGCGCCGCAGAGTTCCACTCCCCTACCCCATACCTGTATTCGACCTATGAAGACGAATGCGAGGCCGAGCCCACGACCCGTGCAAAGATCATGATCCTCGGCGGTGGGCCCAACCGCATTGGCCAAGGGATTGAATTCGATTACTGTTGCGTCCATGCCGCCATGGCCATGCGCGACGACGGCTATGAGACCATCATGGTCAATTGCAACCCGGAGACCGTCTCCACCGATTACGACACCTCCGACCGCCTCTACTTCGAGCCCCTTACCCTCGAGGATGTGCTGGAAATCGTCGAAATCGAGAAGCCACAAGGGGTTATCGTGCAGTTTGGTGGTCAGACCCCGCTCAAACTGGCCAACGATCTGGCGGCGGCAGGGGTGCCCATCATCGGTACCAGCCCCGATTCCATCGACCTTGCCGAAGACCGCGAGCGCTTTCAGCAGCTCCTGCAGCGCCTGCAGCTGCGGCAACCGGAAAATGCCATCGCCCGCAGCGGCGCCGAGGCCCTCGTCCTCGCCCGTGGCCTCGGCTATCCCTTGGTGGTGCGGCCCTCGTATGTTCTCGGTGGCCGCGCCATGCGCATCGTCTATGCCGAAGACGATCTAGAGCGCTACATGCAAGAAGCAGTGCGCGTTTCCGAAGATCAGCCGGTCCTCCTCGACCGCTTTCTCAACAATGCCCTCGAGGTCGACATCGATGCCGTTGCCGATGGCGAGCGGGTGCTGGTGGCCGGCATCATGGAGCATATCGAACAAGCCGGGGTGCATAGTGGCGATTCTGCCTGCTGTTTGCCGCCCTACTCCCTACCGCTCGCCATTCAGACGCAATTGCGCCAGCAAACCGAGGCCTTGGGCAAGGCCCTGGGCGTGGTCGGCCTGATGAATTGCCAGTTTGCCGTGCAGGGCGAGGATATCTACGTGCTGGAGGTTAACCCACGCGCCTCGCGTACGGTTCCCTTCGTTTCCAAGGCCGCCGGCATCCCCCTCGCCAAAATCGCGGCGCGCTGCATGGTCGGCCAGCGATTGGCGGAACAAGGTGTGCAGGAGATCGCCCTCGGACCGCATTTCAGCGTCAAGGAAGCCGTTTTTCCCTTTCTCAAATTCCCGGGCGTCGACGTGTTGCTCGGGCCGGAGATGAAATCCACCGGTGAAGTCATGGGCATCGGTAGCAGCTTTGGCGAGGCCTTTCTCAAGGCACAGATTGCCGCTGGCGAACACTTTCCGCGCCGGGGCACCGTGTTTTTGAGTGTGCGCGATGCCGACAAGGAAGGGATCGTCGCCGTAGCCCGGGGCCTGCATGGTCTCGGCTTCTCTCTCCTGGCCACCCGCGGCACGGCGGAGCAATTGGAGAATGCCGGGCTGCCGGTCACGCGGGTAAACAAGGTGACCGAGGGGCGCCCGCATATTGTCGACGCCATCAAGAATGGCAAGGTGCAGATCATCATCAACACCGTCGATGAGCGACAGTCGGTGCGGGATTCCTTTAGTATCCGCCGCGCTGCCCTACAAATGGGTCTCACCTATTACACCACTTTGGCCGGCGCCACCGCCGGTACCGCTGCCCTCGGCGTCTTGCTCAGTTCTGAGCGCAGCGTCGTTCGTTTACAAGACCTGGCTAGCCAGACCCCTTCCCGGAGGTAAGTTTCATGAGTGATAAAATCCCGATGACCGTCGTCGGTGCCCAACGCTTGCGCGACGAGCTGCAACGCCTCAAAACCAAGGATCGTCCTGCAGTCATCGAGGCCATTGCCGAGGCGCGCGCCAAGGGTGATCTTTCCGAGAATGCCGAATACGATGCCGCCAAGGAACAACAAGGCTTCATCGAGGGGCGCATCCGCGAGATCGAGGGTTTCTTGGCCAACGCCCAGATCATCGACCCCAAATCCCTCAACGCCGGCGACCGCATCGTCTTTGGCGCCACGGTGGAGCTCGAGGACGAAGACGGCAATCGGATCAGTTACCAGATCGTTGGCGACGCTGAGGCCGACATCAAGGAAAACAAGATTTCCATCAGCTCCCCCGTGGCTCGCGCCCTGATTGGCAAGCATGAGGGCGACAGTATCGAAGTCAACGCTCCGGGCGGCACCCGCGAATATAGTATCCTCAGCGTCCGTTATCTCTAAACTCGCCGCGCCCCACCCGGGCGCCTCCTGGAAAACCTACCCATGCTGCAGCATTTTTATCTCTTTTTGCTGGCGGCGCTGCAAGGCGTCACCGAACTCTTCCCCATCTCTAGCCTCGGCCACAGCATCCTGGTTCCGGCGCTCTTTCGTTGGCCCATCGATCGCGATGCTGCCTGGTTTTTGCCTTTCATCGTCGTTCTCCACCTCGGTACCTTGGTAGCGTTACTGAGCTTTTTTTGGCGCGAATGGGTGGCGCTCATCAGCGCTTTCGTCCGTGACCGCGGCCGGCCCAGAAGCCCCGAAACACGCCTACTCTGGCTACTGATTCTGGCCAGCATTCCAGCCGGCTTGCTCGGCCTTGCCCTCGCCCATCGTATCAAGGATCTCTTTGGCGGCTTTAGCTTTGCCGCCATTGCGCTCATGGTAAATGGCGCTCTGCTCATCTGGGGCGATCGCTTGCGGGCCCGGGATCCTAGCCATACCTTGGATAAACTCAGCTGGCAGCGGGCATTGATTATCGGCTTCGCTCAATCCTTGGCGCTGATCCCTGGCTTTTCGCGCTCCGGTGCCACCTTGGTAGCCGGCATTGGCGTCGGGCTCGACTATGCGAACTCCGCGCGCTTTTCCTTTCTCCTTGCCACCCCTATCATCGGCGCGGCTGGGCTACTGGAGGTGCCCAAGCTCCTACATCAGCATCTGAGCCATGGCCTGCTGCCTGTGATTGTCTTGGCCGGCGTAATATCCGCCATCTTTGCCTGGGCATCGGTGTGGTTTTTGATGCGCTATTTTCATCAACACGAAATCAAGGCATTACGCCCTTTCGGGATTTATTGCATCCTCTTTGGTGCGTTCGCCCTATTCATTGGCAACGGCGGCCTCTAAGGCCGCTCGCCGTTACGACCGCTCTTCGGCGGCCATCAATTTGCCAATGGCACCGCCGGCAACGCTACTTTGCAGTGCGAGGGCGATGCCCACCGCCGTAAGGATGTAGAAGACCCCCTGTACCCCAATCCAGCCCAGACCCCAGCCGCCAACCACACCGCCAGCAAAAATGCCGAGAAACTGCATCAAGGAGTAAACGCCGCTGGCTGCCCCACGCTGCTCGGGCGAGGTCGAGCGGCTCATCATTGACGGCAAGATGGCAGAGGCGGTGTTGTAACCGGCAAAGAAGACGATGGCAGCGGAACCCACAGCCCAAAAATTACCGGCAAAGAGCCCCATCAGCAGGGCGCCAACGGCAATGGTGACACCGCTTAACGCCAGCACGCGTCGGTGTTCTTTGTTCTTTTCGGCATAGATTACCGGAAACAGCATCAGCAGAATCCCGCCGAACATCACCGGTAGGTAGACTTCCCAAATCGCCCCTTGGGTAAGTTGGGTGGCGCGCAGCAACTCGGGCGACAAGACCACAAAGCTGGCACCTAGCACCATTTGCAGGATGAAGATACCAACGCTTGCCGCCTGCACCGCCGGATGGGAAAAAATGCCCAGGGCATCCCGAAACGAGCCCATACGGCGCTGCTGCCCCTCAGGAATCGTGGGAATCACCCCGTAGAGAGGGAAAAAAGCCAAAATTCCGAGTACGGCAGCGCCCCAAAAAACGCCTGTCAAACCGGCAAAACCATAGATGAGTGGTCCGAGGGCCATGCCCAAAACGTAGGCAATGGAAATGCTGCCACCGATCGCCGCCATTGCCTTGGTACGGTGGGCATCGTCGGTGA
>NZ_JAVRKK010000118.1:0-6812 GCF_031962545.1 Candidatus Igneacidithiobacillus taiwanensis | reverse complement strand
ATCTCGTGAAACCGTAGTAGTAGTCTGCCGGACTGCGTCGCAGGCGCTCGATGTCCTTGGGCATGGGCAGATCTCCTGGGGGAGGCTGCAACGCTTCTCGCTTCTGGCACAGGGCTTCCACTTGTTTGTCGCTCAACTCGGGGGTGTCGTCGGTGGACGCGGCTTGCCCGGGCTGCGCCGCTACCAAGGCGACCACCCAGACAAGCACGCTGCCAACGAAGGGCAACCCCCAACGCGTCCGACCCAAAACGCGCCAGCACGAGATCCAATGCAAGGGGCTTTTGCTCAAAGCTGGGTTCATGGCTCCTCCTCGGAACCTTCGCCACCATCTCGCTGCATCTGCTCCTCCCAAGTGAGGTAGAACTTGCACTGGATGTGCTTCCACTCGGCCTTGGGGAGCGGCTCGAGGCCGATCGTGGCACCGCTCTTGGGATCCCGTTTCTTCAGCACCGCATTAGGAACGACTCCCTCCGCATAAGCCAAAGAATATTGGGCAAATGCTACGAGAGTGATAAAAAGCAATGCCTTTTTCATGACATTACACTTCCTCGCTAACATGTTCCGAGGGCGCCGAGAGTGCGCATCTCGCGAGCAATGTTGCACAATGTCGCGTTGACATCGTGGATGCGCCCTCGGCGGTCACTGGGTGAATAGGTCCACAGCAGGACCCGGGGCCGTGTCCGTGGGGACGGGCAACGCGCATTGTTTGGCCGTTTTTGCTGTGCAGCGCAGATCGTACGCTTGCAGAGAAACGGGAACCCGCGGATGCTCGCAGGCCGCCCTGTCCTTCGAGCAGTCCACGTCGAAGCCTCGATAGGAAGCCGCCACCCAACTCCGGACCGTGGGCAGAATCTGTGTTAGCCCTTGCGGCCGGGGTAGATAGATCGCGACCTTCCCCGGCTCGCCTTGATTGAGATAGACACCATCGGCGGTGACGATGGCCTTCACCTCGCCTTTGGGGTCCAGCAGCGCCATGGACTGAACGTTCGCCGCGTGCGGAACAAAACCCCAGACCACGCTGTCGCCATGGGCGAGCGTTACACGCCGCAGAGGCTGTATCCCGAATCCCTCTAGAACGCGCCGAGTCAAGCCCTCGCCCGCGGTAGTTTTCCAGCCCCGGGTGAGACGGGCGATCGCCTCTACCGGCAACGGCTGCTCCAGGCGATCACGCTGGGCGTGCAACTGCTCGTGACGGCGCTTCTCCACCCGCAAAATGCAGGCAAGGTCCTGCCCACAGGCGTCCCGCTCGTCGTAGTAGCGCGCCTGCGCGGCGTTGAGCGCTTTCCACTGAGCGCTGCCCTGCGGCAGTAAACTGGCAACGTAACGGTAGGCACCGACCACGTACATATCGTGGCGTAAGGCCTCCGCCCACAGCTCCTTCTCTTTTGGGGTTTTTCCGCGATTTTGACAAATGGCTGCCGCGGCTGGTCCTTGGTTTTCCCGCCCTTCGCCAAGGTGCCCGCACTGCAGCACACCGTAGGGCAGGGACTCGGCCAGGGCGAGGCTGGCTGGAACGGCCAACACTACCAACACCAATAGGACGTGCATGACGCGCTGGATAGACATGGATACCTCCTTTAACAGCTGGAATCGGTTTTCGGCCATCCGGATTGTAACGCTTTACGAAGCAGGCGACCGCGTTCCTTGAATCTCTCGGTGTACGCCTTATCGAATTTTGCTTGTCGAGGAAATAACTTGCGATCCGCCCTTTCCAGGGCAGTGGTTAGGTTTTCCCAGTCACCACCGTAAACCATGTTCCAGAAGTTTTTCCGAGTGGTCCGAGCTTCGGGAGCGGCCTTATTGCTCTTTGCGTAGATTTCGTCGGTACCGCCATAATTCCAAACAAAGTCCAACAGAACCGATTGCACCTCGGCAGGTAGTTGCTTATACGTCAGGCCAGCTTGGTTGTGGCTATCAAAATTTCCTTCAGCCAAAGGAACATACCTCTTAGAAGCATTAGCCTCTTGAATCAACTTGACTTCTCTCTTTTCTAAAGTTGGTTCGTTACCTTTGATTAATTGGAAGGCCTTTTCTCCATGGATGCTCTTGTTCATGTAAGGAGAAAGTCTTTGCACCAAAGAATCCACATCCACCCTTTCAAGGTTCCCATGCTCCCTGATATAGGCATTCAGTGTTGCTTTTAATGCGCCAGGTGTTTGCTGAGCGAGATCAAAACCCGTATCGATGGTAACCCCGCTCCCAGATAACGGCTTCGGATTTTTAACGACATACGCTATTTTTGCCTCGTCGTCTCCCGGAACAGGTCTGGTAAGGTATGCACCGGGAACATAGCCATTTATTGCCAGGCCGCCTTCATGCTTAGCTACAAATTTCATATCATAGCGATACGCTGGTGCACAGTGCTGACTATCGTTATCGTTGTTTGCAGAGATAGTCGAAGTCACAGGTGCACTTATCGGTGTTTGCGTAGTCCCCTCTTTACATCCCGGCCGAGCGGAATCAGGAATAGCGCATTTTCTGGCGTACGATCCGATCTGATCGATCCTTTCTTTATATGTCGCTGCTATACATTCTCGATCGGCACCACAGGCATCTCTTTTCTTCAACCAGGCTATCTGTCTCTGCTTTTCGTCAGCAACCAGACAATCGTAATTTCCAGACGTTTTGTAATGCTCCATGAACAACACGTAATCACGACCCATTTGGGCATCGAGGCGTTTGAGATCGGGGTCGTTGCAAATCTTTTGCTCTGTTGGTGTACTCGCTTTGCTACAGTTAAAAGCCCAAACACGATCAGCGATCATGCTGCACAAGATAAACGCAGACAATACCGCTCCCACCTGGTTTTTATTCCGTGGCTGAATATCCGTCGAACCGTTCACGTGGCTTCCTCCAATCAAACCTTAAAATTTCTGCTGAAACAGTCTTTATCCACCGCAGTCATACTTGGGCGCTGGTGGCAAGTCCAGACCGTAGTCCGGCACGCCTGAATCTTCCTCGGGCATTGGCTCGAGATCATTTGCGCCGGTTTCCGCTGTTTTCGGGGGACTATATTCCTCATTCCCACCCCGCTGGGGAGCTTGCAGCTGGCTTTGGCTTTGTAGCCCCGCAAAATGGGTGAAGGGCGTTTGCATGCGGAAGGTAGCCTCGGCGGTTAGAGGGAAAGTGGATAGGTTGGGGTGCGAAGGATCGGGGATGTTGACCGGCCCGCTCTGCTGTTCGAAAGCCCCGTGGCCGCCGGCTGGGCTTCCAATAACGCTTCCGCCTCCGGCGTTGCCACGATCGAAGCGCGCCAAGAGACGATCGATAAAGGGCATGATCAGCGGCGCGCGGTAGGTGACCCGGATCTTGAGGAGATTGGCATCTTGTAGGCTGATGCCGCTTTCCTTGCCCAAACTGGTTTGCCGATACCCCAAGTGACTTTCGGGTATGCCCCAACCCCAGTTGCCGCCCGGGGTGGCTTGGGTGCCAGTGTTGTCGTCGAGGGGCAGGCGGCCATATTGTTTGAAATCGTGTAGGGCTTCGACGGTGGGGCTGAGGATTTCGATCTTGGCCACTTTGGCTGCTGCCTCGGCGGCGAGACGCCCCTTGGCGAGATCAGTCAAACTCTGGCCGTGGGTGTACAGCGGGGTTAGCCCGCGCGCGAGTCCAGCGCGGATGGCATCCATATCACCTCCGTGCAAGGCTCCGGCGCGGGCGGCTTCTTGGGTTGCGACTTCGAGCTGTAGGCGGCTTTGATACAGAAGGCTCGTCTGCAGAGTACCGAGAATGAGCAGCAGAATCAGGGGGATGCTGATCAGAAATTCGACAGCCCCGGCACCGCGCTCTCTTGGCATTTGGCTGGCGACTATCGGCGAAGTGTCCTCCCGCCATTCCAGCACCTGCCCTGGGGCAAGCCGTAGCCGCTCAATGCTCCCTCGTGCAATTTCGACCGTGTCGCGCGCCCCGGTAATTGGGGACCAGGCCGCATACCAAGGCCGCAGGTTTTTGCGCAGCGCGAGAATTTCGCCAGTGGCACTCAGCCACAATAGATCGATGGAAAAGCGCATGCCCCACATATGTACTGCCGTGCAGGAGCGTAACCATAGGGCTTCCTGCGGCAAGGGTGCACTCCTGCCCAACCAGCCGCGGGCGCGCGACAAAGGGCTGTCGGCCAAACGCGCTAGAGTCCACAGACAGGTTCCATTACTCCAGATACTGCCAGGGCGACTCATGTTTGCACCTCCTGTACATATTTCATATAGATGACAAAGGCCAATACAAGGAATACGATGGGGAAAATGAACATGACCAGTGGTGCCAATAACTTTACCGGCGCTTCTAAGGCGGCTTTTTCTGCTCGTAGAAAACGCTCTTCGCGACGTTGTTCGGCCTGGGCCCTGAGCACCGGCGCTAGGCTACCGCCGCGTTCTTCTGACTGAATAATGGCAGTGACCAGGCTGCGCAGTTCTTGCATGGCTACGCGTTCGCCAAAGCGCCGAAATACCTCCGTGCGCGGCATGCCAGATCGTAAGTCTCTTAAAATGATGCGAAATTCATTGCGTAGTGGTCCTTCCGGTCCCTTGTCGACGGCAATTTGGATGGCACCAGTTAGATTCAGGCCGCCCTCTACCATCAAAGTGATGAAATCGAGATATACCGGTAAATCTTTGAGAATACGTTTTTGCCTTTTCTTACCTTGCTCCACGAGCCAGAGGTCCGGATAAAAACTGGCGATGAGCATTGCAAGTAGGGTGATCTCCCAACGAAAAACGCCGATCGTCACGTAAACGAACAGAGAAAATAGTAAGACAAAGAAGGAAGATAGAATTTTTAGGGCAAAGAAATCTCGAGGGGTGATCAGGTACTGCAGCCCGGCCTTTTGGATGCGCGGTGCACTGCGATAAACGATTTTATCTGGTAAAAAAGCGACAATGGTCGAATCGGCGAAACGCACCAAAGGCCAAATTCGGCGCAGTCCGCTGGGTAGTGGATCGAAATACTCTCGCGGTTGCCGTTCTACTGCGCGAATTAGGTTGAAAAGTCCGTAGACGCTGCCCGCAACTACCAACGCCACCAGGAGGCCAATCAATAGGTAGGGGATTTGGCTGTTGCTTTGGGCGATGATTCCCAGTAATCGTCCGCCAAGTAAAATTAACACCGCCAGTGCCAATACGGAGCCGATGATCCACATCATCCGGTGGCCAGTTTTCGTATCTCGGAGTATGGCGCGTGCCGGAATCATGTCAGACCTCAATGCTTACAATTTTGCGGATGCCCCAATACCCGAGCATCTCGAGGATGATGGCAATACCCAAGACGGCCCAGCCCTTGTAGGTATCGAAGAGGGCGCCAGTGGCGGCAGGCTCAATGTGCATGAGTGCCAAGATGATTAGCACCGGCAGGGCGGTCATCACCAAGCCTTGTAGCTTCCCCTGGGAGGTTAGAGCCTGGATTTTTTGTTCCATCATCAGGCGGCGGCGAACCGTTTCACCGAGTCGTTGGAGCGTGTCGGCAAGATTGCCGCCCACTTCGCGGTCGATGCGCAGGGCCGAAACCACCAGGTCGAAATCTTGGGAGTGGACTCGTTCTGCTAAGTGACTCACTGCGTCTTCAAAGGTAACACCGAGACGTTGCTCGCGTACGACAAGAGAGAGTTCTTGGCTCATGGGAGCGCTGAGATCTTTCGCTAATCCCTCCAGAGTTTGGCCGAGGTTGGCGCCACCGCGCAGGGCAGAAGCCATCATTAGCAAGGTATCGGGAAGTTGGCTATGAAGCTGGTTAAACCGTCTTTTTTTTAAGTAAAGGAGAATGAGGCGAGGAGATATGGCGGTCAGGATGGCGACAAAGACGGTAATCGGTAAGGACCCCAGCAGTAGATAGGCCAGGAGGGGCAGCAAAATCAGCGCAATGATATTCACTCGCCACAGGAGCGCAGGATCGGTGAAGAGGAAGAGATCAGTTAGACTCCTGCGGGTCTCTTGCGTGAAGCTCTCCTTGCGTCGGCGCAATATCGTCCGAACCACGTTGAATGAGGTCTGTAGAAAAATGACGATCGATAAAAATACGAGAAGGGCAATGCCCCAATCAGACGCGCTCATGCTCTTCCTCTAGGAAAATGCTGGTATCTACCGGCAAACCGCGGGCACGCATTTCCTCGTAGAACTCGGGTATGCTGCCGCTGGCACGGAATTCTCCGCGCACCTTGCCATCGGCGCCAAAGCCCTGTTGCTTGAAGGTGAAGAGCTCTTGTAGCTGAATGACGCCGCTTTCGGTGCCGGTAACTTCGACAATAGCGGTCAGTTTGCGCGAACCGCAGGAAAAACGGGTGATCTGCACGATGATGTCGATGGCCGAGGCGATTTGTTCGCGGATGGCGGCAAGAGGTAGCTCCATCCCTGCCATCATCACCATGACTTCCATTCGGGAGAGCATATCGCGCGGGCTGTTGGCGTGGGCGGTGGTGAGAGAACCATCATGGCCGGTGTTCATGGCTTGCAGCATGTCGAGGGCTTCGCCACCACGACATTCGCCAACGACGATACGATCCGGTCGCATACGTAGGGCGTTACGCACCAATTCCCGAATGGGAATTGCACCCTTACCTTCCACATTGGCGGGCCTCGCTTCCATGGATACGAGATTTGGCTGGTAGAGCTTGAGTTCCGCGGCATCTTCAATGGTTACCACTCGCTCATTTGCAGGGATATAGTTGGAGAGCACATTGAGCAGGGTAGTCTTACCAGAGCCGGTGCCACCGGAAATGATGATGTTCTGCATAAGTTCACAAACCTTTGGCACTTCTTTGGCGAGGGAGGAGTGCCATGCAGGTTCAACATGTCGGGTACCGGATCCGGGGGTTTTACCGGGTA
>NZ_JAVRKK010000117.1:0-6882 GCF_031962545.1 Candidatus Igneacidithiobacillus taiwanensis | reverse complement strand
AGATATTTGTATTGTTACAACGCTTAGGCCCAGCCGGCGTACGCTACCATTTTTGGCCAGCTACGGAGTCGTCACGCCGGCAGCGAACCGTTGGAGCCCAAGACATCAATGGGTTTCAAACGTATTCCACTCTGCAGTTTCGAACTCCATGGCGCAATAAGGCTCGAATACATACAACACCAGTGGGTTATTGATCTTCACGTAGCCTACAGCCAAGCTCTTCAGGTATTCCTTGGCTGCGGCAAATTGCTCCTTGAACTCCTCAGATTCCATCGCTTGGGCTCGAGTCATTTCGTGAGGCACGCGCCCCGCCGCAATTCGCCAGGCAAGGACTTGCGTCAAAGTGGGTCGTTCCTCGAACGTGCTGACGAAGCCGTCGCAAGACGGACCGAGATATGCCGACATACACCGGTGTGCCCTTCTGCATCAGCACATAGCAGCCTGGAAAGTCTCCCTCGAGGCCAAAACTCCTGCACAGAGTCGACACATCGACGCCTTTTTTGGCAAATTCACTCATAGAGATGGGGCGCTGCATGCTCACCCTTAGTTCAGTAAGGTAGCTTGGCAAATCCGAAGAGACGAGGTGCATGAAACTCTGTTCGTATTGATTGGCATGGGTTTTCTCGAATAACGCTCTGTCAGCCATAGCGGCTCGGAGTCTGACAATCTCACACATTACACATATGTTGGAAAATGCAACCGGGTCGGCACTCCCGTTTTCACAACGCACGATGATGCTTTTCCCATGTCGCCCTAGTCTGCCTCTTTTTGGTCAGCCCGCCGGCAAGATGCGGTAGTCTAACCCCCAAGTGGCAGGGTCACGTGCAAAGCAGAGCGTATCGGCCCGTGCGCTCGGGTGGGTTGAACTGCCCGCCTGTAAAAATGTGGACGCACGGGTGCCAGGAATTTATTGAGTTTGGGCACCAACCACCAAAAAAGGCGAGCCCATCCCTGGGCTCGCTCTCTTTCGGCTTGCGAACTCGAGGTCAGAACGGGATATCGTCGTCTTCGAAGCTCTCGACCGGAGCTCGCGCCGCGCTCCGGCTCGCGCCCTGGGAGCTGCTGATCTCCTGCGGCTCGTCATCGAAATTGGCAGTTCCACCGCCGCCACGTCCCCCCACCAGTTGCAAGCGATCGCCCACGATTTCCGTGGTGTAGCGCTCCTGACCTTCCTTGTCGGTCCACTTGCGCGTCTGCAAGCGGCCTTCCACATAGGCCATGCTGCCCTTTTTCAGGTACTCACCCGCAACCTCGGCAGTGCGCCCAAACAGCACTACCCGGTGCCACTCGGTGCGCTCCTGTCGATTGCCGTCACGGTCTTTGAAAGTCTCCGAAGTCGCCAGATTGAGGTTGGCGATGGCCGCGCCACTGGGCTGATAGCGCATCTCCGGATCTCGCCCCAAGTGTCCGAGCAGAATTACTTTGTTCACTCCCGCCATGGTTTCTCTCCTGTTAGCCGAGGACGCCCGTCCCGATAACGCCTATACTATCCCATTCTCCGCAGAAGCGAAGCACATGGCATGGACTTTATCGAGATCCGCGGCGCCCGCACCCACAATCTCAAAAACATCAGCCTGCGTATTCCCCGGGACAAGCTAATCGTCATCACCGGGCTCTCGGGTTCGGGAAAATCATCTCTCGCCTTCGACACCCTCTATGCCGAAGGGCAGCGCCGCTATGTCGAAAGCCTCTCTGCCTATGCCCGGCAATTTCTTTCGCTCATGGGCAAACCCGATGTCGACGCCATCGAGGGTCTGTCGCCAGCCATTGCCATCGAGCAGAAATCTACCTCCCACAACCCGCGCTCCACCGTCGGTACCATTACCGAAATCCACGATTATCTGCGCCTGCTGTACGCCCGTGTGGGTACGCCCTGGTGCTGCGGGACACCGATTCAAAGTCAGAGCATTGCGCAAATGCTCGATCAAATTCTCAGCTGGCAACCTGGCACGCGGCTGCTGATTCTCGCGCCCGTAACGCGCGATCGTAAAGGCAGCCACGACGAAGTCTTTCAGGGGCTGCGGGCGCGGGGTCTGGTGCGCGCCCGGGTCGATGGGCAGATTTACGAATTGGAAGAACTTCCCGTCCTCGATCCCAAGCGTAAACATCGCATCGAGGCCGTCGTCGATCGCCTGGTGCTGCGCGAAGACGTTCGCGGGCGCCTCGCCGAGTCGCTGGAAAGCGCTCTGATCATGGGGGAGGAAGAAGCCATCGTTCTCAATCTCGAGGAAGAACAGGAGCATTTCTTTTCCAGTCGTCACGCTTGTCACCAGTGCGGACGCTCCTTTCCCGCCCTGGAGCCGCGGCTCTTTTCTTTCAATAACCCGGCAGGGGCCTGTCCTCGCTGCGACGGGCTTGGCGAAATCAATATCTTCGACCCCAACCTGCTGATTCCCAACTCTGCGCTGAGCATCGCCGATGGTGCCATTGCGCCCTGGCGCCAGCGCGATGGCGGACTGGCAGCGCTGCTTGCCGCCTTGGCCGAACGCCTCGAGTTCTCTCTCGAAACGCCTTGGCAGGAATTGCCAGAGTCGGTGCGGCAAATCCTCCTTCATGGCTACCCGCAACCCTTGCCGGTGCGCGGCAAAAAGTCCGAAACCCAGCGCTACCCAGGCATCATCCCAGCCCTCGAAAAACGCCTGCGCGAAACCCAGTCCCAGCTGCTACGGGACGAGATTCTTCGCTTCATGGGCCGTCTGCCTTGCCCCGACTGCGGCGGTAGCCGCCTGCGCGCCGAAGCACGCATGGTCCGGGTAGGCGACCGCAACATTCACGAACTCTCGACCCTGTCCATCGCCAACACCTTGGCCTACATCCAGAACCTACAACTCGATGGCAAGGAAGCGGTGATTGCCGAACGCATCCTCAAAGAAATCCATGATCGGCTGCAGTTTCTCATCGACGTTGGCCTCGACTACTTGAGCCTCGACCGCTCTGCCGAAACCCTCTCTGGTGGCGAGGCGCAACGGATTCGTCTCGCTTCCCAAATCGGTGCCGGCTTGGTGGGCGTCATGTATGTATTGGATGAGCCCTCCATCGGTCTGCATCAGCGCGACAACGACCGCCTGCTGCAAACCCTCAAACGCCTGCGCGATCTCGGCAACACCGTTATCGTCGTCGAGCACGACGAAGACGCCATTCGTGCTGCGGATTACTTGGTCGACATGGGGCCAGCAGCGGGGGTG
The DNA here is from genome assembly GCF_031962545.1 of Candidatus Igneacidithiobacillus taiwanensis. Classification (NCBI taxonomy): domain Bacteria; kingdom Pseudomonadati; phylum Pseudomonadota; class Acidithiobacillia; order Acidithiobacillales; family Acidithiobacillaceae; genus Igneacidithiobacillus; species Candidatus Igneacidithiobacillus taiwanensis. The sequence goes on along the minus strand of NZ_JAVRKK010000117.1, from coordinate 3,697 downwards.
CATGGCGGCGAAGTCGTGGCTGCTGGTCATCCGGCGATGGTCGCCGAAACCGCCGACTCGCTTACCGGAAAATATCTTCGCGGCGATCTCTGCATTGCTGTCCCCGAGCACCGCCGCCAACCCGAGAACAATCGCTTTTTACAACTCCGCGGCGCGCGCGGCCACAATCTGCAGGATGTCGATCTCCGGATCCCCCTCGGCGTGTTTACCGTCGTTACCGGGGTCAGCGGCTCAGGCAAATCCACTCTGATCAACGATACGCTCTACCCCGCCTGTTCCCGCCGCTTGATGAACAGCCACCTGACGCCGGCTCCTTTCGATGACCTCATCGGAGTCGAATACCTCGATAAGATCATCGCCATCGACCAAAGCCCCATCGGCCGCACGCCGCGTAGCAATCCCGCTACGTATAGCGGGCTGTTTACCGCCGTGCGTGAGCTTTTTGCGGGTACCAGTGAAGCGCGTACCCGTGGCTACGGTCCCGGCCGCTTCAGTTTCAACGTCAAGGGTGGGCGTTGCGAGGCTTGCGAAGGCGAAGGCATGATCCGCGTCGAAATGCATTTCTTACCCGACGTCTACGTCGAGTGCGATGTTTGCCAGGGGCGCCGCTACAAACGCGAAACCCTGGAGATTCTGTACAAAGGAAAATCCATCCACGACGTGCTGCAGATGACCATCGAAGAGGCCGCAGACTTTTTTGCGCCAGTACCCGCCATCGCCCGCAAACTCGGCACCCTTTTGGATGTTGGATTGGGCTATGTTCGCCTCGGGCAATCCGCCACTACTTTGTCGGGCGGCGAGGCACAGCGGGTCAAGCTTGCCCGCGAGCTCTCCCGCCGCGATACCGGTCGCACCCTCTATATCCTCGATGAACCCACCACCGGCCTGCACTTCCATGATATTGCGCTACTCCTAACAGTCTTGCAGAAGCTCGTTGAGGCGGGCAATAGTGTCGTGGTCATCGAGCACAACCTCGATGTCATCAAAAGCGCCGACTGGATTATCGATCTTGGACCCGAGGGAGGCAATGGCGGGGGCAGAATCATCGCCGAAGGCACGCCAGAACAGCTGATGACCCAGGAGCACTCGCATACCGGCCGCTACCTTGCCCGGCATCTTGCGCAAACGGCGGCAACAAAAAAAGGCTAAGGAACATCTTCCTCAGCCTCTCTATACCGCTATGAAGAGCGCCAGATCAGCTGGCTTTCGCCTCGCGGTCCACCAACTCGACGATGGCCAAAGGCGCATTATCTCCAGCGCGAAAACCGTATTTCACAATGCGCAAATACCCACCGGGCCGGGCCTTATAGTGCGGGCCCAATTCATCAAACAACTTCACCACCGCAGCGCGATCGCGCAGCCGCGCAAAGGCTAAACGCCGACGCGCAACCGTCGGCTCCTTGGCCAGAGTGATCATCGGTTCGGCAAAACGACGCAGCTCCTTGGCCTTGGGCAAGGTGGTAACGATACGCTCGTGCGCAAACAAAGATACCATCATGTTAGCAAACATCGCTCGCCGATGACTGCTGTTACGATTCAGTTTTTTCCCGCTATTGCCATGACGCATGTCGGCATACTCCCAAAAATGTTAGCTCAATCCGCCTCGACGGAGCTTTTGCTACCGAGCGGTGGCAGATTCTCCGGCGGCCAGTTTTCCAAGCGCATCCCCAAACTCAAGCCCTTGCTTGCCAGCACTTCCTTGACTTCATTCAAGGACTTGCGTCCCAAATTGGGGGCCTTCAGCAATTCCTGCTCGGTCTTTTGCACAAGATCCCCAATGTAGAAGATATCTTCCGCCTTGAGACAATTGGCCGAGCGAACCGTAAGCTCGAGATCATCCACAGTGCGTTCGAGCAACGGCATCAAATCCTCTACAAGAGCGGAAGAGCTGCGCGGCTCCTCGATGGTCGGCGCTTCCTTACCCACGAAAACGTCCAACTGCTGGCGCAAGATGCGTGCCGCTTCCTGGACCGCTGCCAAAGGCTCGAGTGTGCCGTTGGTCTCCACTGTAAGCACCAATCGATCGAGGTCGGTACGCTGCTCGACGCGGGCACTCTCGACCTGAAAGCTAACGCGCCGAACCGGACTAAAGCTGGCGTCGAGCGCCAATACACCAATACGCTTTTCGTGATCGCGTTGCCGAGAGGCGGCCGCCTGATATCCCCTTCCGGAGTCCAGGCGCAAGTGCATGACTATTTCCACGTCGCGAGTCAGGGTAGCGATCACTTGATCGGGATTGGCAATTTCCACCCCATGCTCGGCGACGATATCGGCTCCGGTCAGCAGACCGGGGCCATGCTTGCGCACCGTGATCGTCTGCGCTTCCTGTCGATGAGAATAGATTGCAAGCTGCTTGAGATTCAAAAGGATATCAACGACATCTTCCTGAACCCCCTCCAGACTGGAGTACTCGTGCAAGACCCCTTCGATTTCGACCTCGGTAACCGCGACGCCGCGCAAGGAAGAGAGAAGGATCCGCCGCAAAGCATTTCCAAGGGTGTGTCCAAAGCCGCGTTCGAGAGGTCCGAGACTGATCCGCGCGCTATGTGCAGTGATGGTCTCGATTTCATAATTCTGCGGACACAACAGATCGCCAACTTCAGCCATAAATAATCCCCGTTGCTCCGTTTTACTTGGAGTAGAGTTCCACCACCATCTGCTCGTTCAAATCCAGCGGCATCTCGTCGCGAACCGGAACAGCTTTGACGGTAGCACTGAGTGCCTTGGTATCGACGCTGAGCCACTCTGGATAGCCGCGACCCGCCGCTGCCTCGACAGCATTGAGGATGCGAACATGCTCTTTGGCTCCCTCGGCGATCGCGACAACGTCACCGGCACGAACCTGATACGAGGGAATATCTACGCGCCGTCCATTGACGGTCACGTGGCCATGGCGTACGACTTGCCGAGCCTCGGCGCGGGAGGAGCCGAAGCCCACCCGATAGGCGACATTGTCGAGACGGAGTTCCAGGAATCGCAACAGCAGCTCGCCAGTGACGCCCTTTTTCTGCGAAGCAGCGGCAAAATAGCGCCGAAACTGCCCCTCGAGAATGCCGTATACTCGACGCATCTTTTGCTTTTCGCGTAACTGGGTCCCGTATTCGCTCACCCGTCCGCGCCGCTGTCCGTGCTGGCCCGGCGCATAGGCACGGATCACTACTGGGCACTTATCCGAAAAACACTTCTCGCCCTTGAGAAAAAGTTTACTACCTTCGCGCCGACACTGACGACAACTGGGCCCGGTATATTTAGCCACGACCTACCTCCAGAAAATTATACGCGCCGCTTTTTCGGCGGACGGCAACCATTGTGCGGAATGGGGGTCACGTCACGGATGCTGGTGATACGGAACCCGACAGAGTGCAACGCTCGAACCGTGCTTTCCCGTCCCGGCCCGGGGCCACTGACCTCAACGTCCAGATTCTTGACCCCATACTCCTGCGCCCGTCGACCGGCGTTCTCGGCGGCCACCTGCGCCGCGAAAGGCGTACTTTTGCGCGAGCCACGAAACCCGGAGCCACCGGAGCTAGCCCAAGCAAGAGCATTTCCCTGCCGATCACTGATGGTAATGATGGTGTTGTTGAAAGAGGCATAGATGTGCGCCACGCCGTCAACAACGTTTTTTTTGACTTTTTTGCGCACACGCGCGTTCGTTTGCGTTTTTGCCATTGGGTCGATCCCTCAAAATCAGCGGGCG
>NZ_JAVRKK010000116.1:0-6939 GCF_031962545.1 Candidatus Igneacidithiobacillus taiwanensis | reverse complement strand
AAAATAGTGGTATTTCGATCAGCAATGGGCCTCATGGCGTTTTTTTTGAGATTCTGGATCAACGGCAATGCCTTCTTCGGCTAGATCAGATCTTCCCTAAGCATAAGTTCATCTTTTGCGGACCGCATTCAGGGTCAGACAAAGGTTCGTGCTTTGGGCGGAGCTTGGACACCGGTCGTGGGCAGTGAAGCGAATGTGGCGGTGGCGAATTTAGGAATGACCTATGCATTCAATACTGATACTTCGCTAATTATGAATTTGGGCATTGGTTTGACCAGTAGCGCGCCAAATTTTCAGTTAACAGCAACCATTCCTTTCAATCTGTGAAGTCTAAAGCCCTTGGGTAAAAATCCGAGGGCTTAAGATAGATGAAATAGTCGATAGCTAGAATGGAATAGACATGTTGGCCTCGACATAGCTGCGATGATATCCCGGACCACCGCCGTAGGCATTTGCAATTTCGCTGTATCCACCAGTGAAGCGTAAAAGACAATAAGGTGCCACTAAACCGCTTAACGTTCCAAAGAAATCACGAACACCGGATGTTGTTCCGTCTATGGTCTGAGAGCCAAAACCAGAGTAAAATCGGAGCGTCCAGTAGGGTGAGAATTTCTGCACATAAATGAAATAGCCAAGAGCCTCCCGATAATTTCTCGGATTAAAATACCCATCGTAAGCGACTATACCACTGTGATATTGGCGATAATAGCCCTGAATGCCAAGGCTAACAGGCCAACGTCCTAGACTTACAAACTCTGGCGTGGCCTTAATTACGAATCCATCTCTCTGATTTCCATCAGAAAATATTTGGTGAAAATAATCCGCCCCCAGGGTGCCAACGTCGCGCCAGCGAGCGAAACCCCCAGCATCAATGGTATTTACCAGAATATGGTTTTGCACGGCGGTGTTGGTGCGAATGGGTTGGCGATCAAAACCAACATTCAGACCCCAGCTATCGCTGGGTTGATAGAGAAGTAGGCCATTCAGCGTCGCATAGGTCCAGCGGCCAGACGTGCCAAGGCCGGCAATGGCGGAATATTGCCAATTCTTATTGACAACGCTCGACCAGCCTCCGCGAATGGCGCTCAGGCCAACCTGTCCTACGGAGTCCCCAATCTGAGTTTGTTGAAAGCCAAATTGCCAGAAGGTCGGATTCAACTGTGGATCACTTAGGGGGCGGCCCGGCCAAAGCACATTCGCTGAGTAGATCTGGTTAATATTGTGATCAATATCACTGCTGTAATGCACTCCAATATCGATTTTAGGGCGCAGTGCATAGCTAATGTAATTATCAGCGTAACGATAAAGCTCCTTTTGCCAACGCGGGCCAGTGTACTCGCCATTTGGTGCGGCATACCTCAGGTTTTCTTTACCCAGAATATTCCAATTCAGTAGATTGGCGGCGATGGCCGCCTGGAGTGCGGCTAGGTGATCGCTACCTCGATAAGGCGCAACAGTGTCAAAGGCCTCTCGCGGCCGTCCCACCCCGATGAGTGCCCTAGCAAGTCCTGTGGCCATAGTTTTCTTATCACTTTTGCTGTGGGAGAGCTCCAGCCCCTCGCGATAACTACGCTCTGCTTGGTGTTCATTACCTAACCAGAGGGCCGCATAGCCCATGCCCGCCAGAGTGGGAATGCGATCGGCTGTATATTTTTTAGGGTTCTTTCGGATTTCTGCCATTGCCTGCTCGAAGGCATCCAGCGCCTTTTGCGGATGATCCGAATTCAGCGCCTCTCGGCCCAGCCGGATGTGGCTCGCTGGATCAGCTAAGGCCGAACTTAGCCCCGCAAGAGACAACGCAAAGGCAACGGCAAGTTGATGTAGTAAGGGGCGGTTCATTTAGTGCCCCAGTTTTTGCCCAGTCGTAGTGCTTCAGAGGCATACCCTGCTATGGATGCGGGACTTATAAGAAGCTGCGACAAGAACACATAGAGAATCATGCCGCGGAAATTTTTTCGAACTTTCAATCCCCGCTCTTTGAACATACTTCTTTGGGCCAAATAGATAACGATGTTGTTGAGGCCGGCTAAGGGAATTAGCAATAAAGTGATCGGGCCAGCTATCAAATAAAAACCGAAACAGGCGGCAATTACCCCGGGCACGAAAAAAAGCAGGTAGCTCACATCTAGAAACGGGAACATCAGATTGAAGATAACAAACTGCAGAGTAATACGGGGAGTGAGCAAGATCCTTGGATGCGCGCGCAATGCCTCGAACATGCCCCGCGCCCAGCGCCGCCGCTGGCGAAAAAGCTGGACATAGGTTTCGGGGACGTTGGTGAAGACGACGGCATTTTCGGCATAGCCGATGCGATAGCCCTTGCTCAGCATGCCCCAGGACAGGACGATATCTTCTCCAACCACGGGTGCCCAGCCGCCTAGTTCGAGAAGGACGGATCTCTCGTAGAGCGAGAATGCGCCTTGAGCTACCAGCGTGCCCTGGTAGAGACTCTGGATACGTTTGACGATGGCTATGCCGTGAAAATAGTCCCACTCTTGCAGGCGGGTGACCCAGGTCTTTCGAGAGTTGCGAACCGCAATCGCTCCGGCAACGGCGGCGGTGTTGGATGGGTCGCAGAGGTAGCGTCCCACCAGGTATTGCAGGGCGTCCTTGTAGAGAAAGGTATCGGCGTCCACGGTGATCACAAGATCGTAGCGGGCGCATTTTAGGCCGGCGTTCAGGGCGCTGGCCTTGCCGCCATTGACGGGCTGCCGCACTAGGCGTAGGCGCGAATCCTTCACGGCCTCTACCTGAGCTGCAGTCTGATCCTGGGAGCCATCGTCGATGACGATGACCTCCATTCCCCCAGGGTAGGACTGGGACAGCACCGAGCGCAGGGTGTCGGTGATGGTGTGCTCCTCGTTGTACGCAGCAATGAGAATGCTGATGGCCGGGTAATGGGCGATTTCGGCCAGGGTGGGCCTTCTATCCAAGAGGGTGCTGAAGAATACGAAGCCTGATATATAACCCGGTAGTACGGCCACACCCAGAATGATGAGAATGGTCAGGATCGGACCTATGACGCTGTCGAGACTATTTATCCAGGGCAAGGCGATCCAGAAACTGAACAGCACCCAGAGGACTGCACCAATCTGGGCGAGCACGAATTTGGTGATGACTGGTATGTAGAGGACTGGCCTACGCTTTGTGACTGGTTCTGACGCCCGAACGGTGGCGCTGTGATTGCCACGGATCTGCCCCGAACCCCGAGGCTCTGCGGTCCACTCATGCGCTCCCTCCCCGAGTTTCAGGGAATGCTCCTCTTTCATGGCAGTTTCCTCTTATGTTCTAAATTGTTCCTGCTCTAAGCTAGACAAAGCCTCTGGTGGGAGGCTTTGTGGATGCTGAAACCACGCCGGAAGGTTAGCCTGAAGCCATCAGGGCTGCGGCATGGCTGGCATGAGTGCTGGGTTTAGCTGAGCAAGGTCAAGGCCCTGGCTTTTGATCGGATCCACGCCCAGGGTCAGCTTCATGGTATTTTGGATGGCATTGAGATTAGACTGCACCTGAACCATCTGAAATACCCCATTGCTCCCGATACCCTGCTGGATGGTATTGGCACCGTTGTTTATCAGCATCGACAGTTGCCCGGGTGCGACTGTCATGGTGACGTTGCTCGTATGGGTTGTTCCGTACTGGGCCATAGTGGTTTCTCCAGTCGGTAGGTTGCTGATGGCTGGTGCGCCTTTGATGACGTTGAGGCTCATGCCATTCTGGATGTAATTATCGTTACCGCCGATTTGAATGGCTTGTGTCACGCCCTGGATGTTCTGAAGACCGGAGCCGTTCATCTGGTTTGCGGGGTTGGCAACTTGCCCCGGCATGCTGCCCCGTGTGCTGTAGGTAATGGTGGGCATGAAGGTCGTACCATTGCTATTAAGAGCGACGTTGAGGTTGCTACTCATGCTCATGGGTGTCTTGCCGGCGGTGCTGGTCCAGTTGGTTTGCATGGACACACCAAAGTAGACGATTTTTCCACCAATGACGCCCTTGCCAACGATATTGGCCAGCACGGAATCGGGGACCGTGGGGCCGGCAATGGGAGTGATGGACGCCAACGTCTGGGCAAGAGCGGCACCGGCGGGCAGCAGGCACAGACCTGTCAGGATGAGAGATGATTTCCAGCTTAAGGTATGCATGATGGCTTCCTCGTTATATCAAAAATATTTGGCGATATCGTAACCAAAATGAGCGGGTTGCAGCGGTATCTTGGGTAATTGGCCATGCAAGAGACGCATGGCGCTGGGTGCCTCCACGGGAGTCAACAAGACAGAATGAGGCTCAAAGCCCTTGCCAAATACTGCAAAAACGATCTTGTTCCAGTCTTTCAAGAATTCTGCCTTGGGCATGACCCGATTACCCAGTGCAGGATCAGCCAGATAGACGTGCTCCGAGCTGGTTTTTTCGAGCACTACAAAATGCTTATAGCCGCCGAGGTCGAGCAGGACAATGACAGGGATGTGAATTTTTTCTAGTTCAGCGGGGGTGACCACATAGCCTTCACCCTTCAGACCAATCTTTTCCACATAGCGTTTCAGATCAAGCATGGAGAAACCAACTTTCTTGACCTCTTCGGCATTGCTCACGGTAAAGAGCCCTTTCATCACCGAGGCTTCTGTCACGTCCTGGCCAAAGCCGTACTTGAGGATGGTGGCCAGCGACGCCGCGCCGCAGGAGAAGTCCGTATGCTGACGAACCACGTGGATGAAGTGCATCCCCACCATGCTGCGAACTGGGATGTTGAGAACACCGGCGCCGGGAATGATGTTGCCGAAGGGGGCGGCAAATAGGGGGGAGCTCTGCAGTACCAAAGCCGCTGCAAGAACGCTAGCGCTCAGGATATGGGATATGGCAGACCGTAATACCATGGCAGGCTCCCGTCGATCGAAACCAAAAACTGCCACCCCCGCGGGGGTGGCAGAGACCAAGTGGATTACTTGGTCGCGCTGGCGATGGCCAGAGTGTTGACCTGCTGGTTGCCGTTGCCGGAAGCCACGTTCAGACCGATGTTGCCAGAGGCGCCGGCCAAGGCGCTGCCACTGACGTTGCTGTTGTACATGGAGCCGACGGTCTCACCGCCATTGTAGTAAGCAACTTGCTCAACCGGAGCCGAGGCGTTGCCCATGGCCTTGGGAGAGGCGATGGATGCCATAGCCAAGCCATTCTCCTGCTGGTTCTGCGCACCAGCCACCACGTTGATGGCGATGTTGCCAGAGGCGTTCTGAGCCGCGTTACCATCGACCGTGGCGCTGTCTTGCACGCCGGTGTCCATAGTACCGTTACCAGCGGCAAGCTGGCTGGCGCCAGCAGTCGCGTTGGCATAGTCCGTGGTGCTGTTGTTGGCGTTGCTGGTAGCGCTCAGAGCGGTATTGTTACTCTGCTGGTTGCTGTTACCGGAAGCCATGCTAACGCCGATGTTGCCAGAGGCGCCGGCCAAGGCGCTGTTCCCCAATCCGGCAGCATTGTTGGCATAAGACCAGTTCCAGTAGTAGCTGCTACCCTGAGTCGTGCCGTCCATGATCATGGATTGTGTGGCGTTCACATTGGCTGTGGCGCCGATGGGGTAACCCTCATGATCGTTGTTGGCGGCGGTGGCAATCGCCAAGCTGTTGCTCTGCTGGTTGCTGATACCCGCTGCCTCATTGACACCGATATTGCCGCTGGCATTCTGCAAGACGTTACCGTAGAGGCCCGTCTCGTTGCTGCCGCCAACCTCGTGGCCGTAGTTCAGATTGCTATGGTTGAGGTTCAGGGCTGAGGCCTGCGTAGCGCCGACGCTAGCATTGGCGTAATCCGAATACTGGGCAGACGAAGCAGCCATATTGTTGCCCTGCTGGTTGAAGATACCAGAGGTCATGTTTACGCCGATGTTTCCAGAGGCACCTGCGAGTGCGCTGCCGATAAAGTCGACGGCATTGGCGCCGTTCATTACCTGCCAGGCGTAATCTAGCAACTCGCCTTGGTCCGCATTGATGCTGGCGCTGGAGGCAGCAGCGTCGTCGACGTTGGTGCTAGCAGCCAAGGATCCGGCATTGGCCTGCTGATTCTGGGAGCCGGTGGCGATATTGAAGCCGATGTTACCGCTGGCATTTTGGCCCGCGTTGTCCTCTAGGACGGCATTGCCGGTGGCGTTGAACACAGAGCCCTGCTGGTTCATGGCGCTGGTCTGGCTGTTGCTGACGCCGGCGCCTGCAAAAGCCAACGGAGCGGCCACGAGGGCGGCAACGGCGATGGCGATGGGGCTTAACTTACGGATGCTATTCATGATACTCTCCTATGGTGAGGTTGGAACAAACGAGTGAGCTACTTCACGACTTGCTACTGAATCACTCCGGGAGCCACCCCGAGAGCGAAACTGTTTGCTGAGGCATTGCCAGAACCCGACACTTGGTTCACCTGGGCAATGCCTCCTGCACCTTTGAATGCGGTATTTGCTACCGCGACACTACTTACCTCTTCCTTGGTGGTTTTGCTTGCATTCGTTGCCGTCAGACCAGATAGGTTGCTTGCCAGCACATTGTTTGCGACTTGTTGGGTCGCGCCAAGAACGATCCCCAGCTGATTACTCTCTGCGTTGTTTGCGCCCGATGCTTGGTTAATCGCCATGATACCCGTCGTGCCGCTGAAGGCATGGCCGCTAATCTCGGCTGACTTTACATTCTCGTCGTCTTGCGCAGCGCCGCCTGCTGTCTGGCGTACCGCAGTACTGGGGGCTACGACCCCTTGGCCATTCGGGCTCATGATGATACTGGCAACATTTGCTTGTAGGTTGTTGCTACCCGCCGCCATATTGGTCATGATCGCACCGTGGACACCACTCATGGCGTTATCGGAGATCTGTGTCAACGGCCACCAATATGGCGCCATTTTAGGGTCGGCATAATGGCGCCATCTCAGGGTCGCTGTAATGGCGCCACTCCGGGGTCGGCATAATAGCGC
>NZ_JAVRKK010000115.1:0-6951 GCF_031962545.1 Candidatus Igneacidithiobacillus taiwanensis | reverse complement strand
GTTTCTCTCATCCATACTCAAGTGCTGATAGTGGTTGCCCATTGTTCACCTCCAGTCTCCTTGGACCAAAGGTGTTGCACTTCATTTTTGAGCCGGCCCAGCTATCCATAATAACAAAATGAACAGTGCGCCAATGAACGCCGACCCTACGCGCAGGCCGAAGGAGTTCCATCCAAAAATTTGGGTACCACACCACATCAGCCAGTAGTTGAGTATCGGCTTATCGGGGAGAAGCTGGTTATTGAAGGTCGGCACCAAAAGATTGTGATGCGCAATCATCTCCTTCAGCGCCTGGGCATAGATGGGCTCGTCAATATCCCAGAGACTGGTATTCCCAATTCCCCAAGCAAAGTAGAGAAGGGAAAATACAAATATTGCGATAGAGTATACAAAATATCTTTTTTTATGCATTTTCTTGTTGAATGTCTGTATTTTCGATAGGGCTTGACCAGGTGTCCTGCACCAAATAGATGGGTCGCTGCTTGCTCTCTTCGTAACTACGCGATAAATATTCCCCAATGATGCCGAGAGCCAGCAGTTGCATCCCGCCGAGGAAGAGCACCGCAACCATCAGCGAGGGATAGCCCTTGACGCTATTACCGTATAACAGAGTTTCGATTACCAGATAGGCCGCATACAGAAAAGAGCTCAAGGCAATGATCATTCCACTAAAAGACGCTAACTGCAGGGGTACATGGCTAAAAGAGGTAATGCCTTCGATGGCAAGTTGCCCTAATCGCCAGTAATTCCAGTTGCTACGCCCGGTATGTCGAGCTTCGCGGCGATAGGCGACCGAGGTACTGCGGAATCCTGTCCAGGCGAAGAGTCCTTTCATATACCGACGTCGTTCTGGCATGCGTTGTAGAGCATCCAGCACTCGCCGTGAGAGTAGGCGATAATCGCCAGTATCCTGCGGGATTGTAATATTGCTGATACGCCCCAAAAGCCGATAAAAAAGAAAAGAGCTCAAGCGTTTTGCCAGGGGTTCACCATCACGGTGTAATCGTTGTGCATTAACTACATCGTACCCCTCGAGAAATTTTGCAAATAGCTCCGGGATCAATTCTGGAGGATCTTGTAAGTCGGCATCAAGGGGAATGGCGACGTCCCCACGCGCATGATCCAACCCCGCGGTCAAGGCTGCTTCTTTCCCAAAATTACGCGACAGATCGATAACGGTAATGCAGTTTTCTCGTTCGCGTAGAGACAGTAACTGCAATAGCGTGTCGTCAGTACTTCCATCATTGATAAAAATCATCTCCCAAAACTGACCAGTGTGCTCTAACGCCGTGCGCGTACGCTCAAATAAGGGAGCGATATTTGAAGACTCGTTGTGGCAGGGAATAATTACCGACAGCAAATATTTTTTCTGCAACGCCCGCGCTGCTATATCCGGACGAGAAGCAACGGCTTGGGTGATATTCTCCAGAGGGCTGGATGCGCTGCGCCAGGACGACATTTTTCGCTTTCTCCAAAACGTGTGCCTGCGCTATGTCCATCGCGTCATTGCGCTTCCGCTCCCATTGTACTGTCGAAGACTTAGGAAATACTTAGGAAAACGACAGTTGACTTTCTACTTATTGCAGGTGTTATGGTGCGAATGGCTATCCCTTTCCTGCCTTGGAGGCTTTCCCATGTCGAAGGACAAGCATTTCGCACTTTCCCGCCGGCGCTTTCTTACCCTGGGTGCCAGCAGCTTCTTGAGTCTGACTGCCTTCGCAGCCCTTGGCAAGAATGGCATGGGTGGTATGGGCGGGATGGTCATGCCCGCACCTTCTTCGCGGCTCCCCGCCCCCAGCTTTGCGGCACCCTTGCCAATCCCGCCGCAGTACGGCGGGCAGCTCGCTGCCGACGGGGTACGTGAGTTTCATCTGCACATTGCTGCGGGGGTAAGCGAGCTGAGTGCCGGCTTACACACCCCTACCTGGGGTTACAACGGCGCGTTTCTGGGGCCGGCCTTGCTGATTCCGCGGCACCAGCCCGTGCGCCTCTGGGTACACAACGCTCTTCAGGAAAGCACCACGACCCATTGGCACGGCGCCCATGTTCCGGGCAGCATGGACGGTGGTCCACAAAGTCTGATTCGGCCGGGGAAGACTTGGCGCTACGCCTACCAACTCGATCAGCCCGAAGCCACCCTTTGGTATCACCCGCACCCTGCCTCGCGCACCGGGCCGCACGTTTACGCTGGTTTGGCTGGACTCTACTTGGTACAGGACGGTACCGATGCGGCCTTGGGCCTGCCGCGCAGCTGGGGCGTCGATGACATACCGGTGATCGTGCAGGATCGTGTATTGGACGACACCGGCACCTTGCAGTACATGCCGACGGCCATGGACGTGATGGGAATGAAGGGCAATCGCTTTCTCATCAATGGGCGGGAAGCCCCCGTTTTCCATGCACCGGCGCAATGGGTACGGATGCGACTGCTGAACGCCTCGAATGCCCGGCTCTATAATTTTGCCTTTTCCGACGACCGCGAGTTTTACGTCATTGCCAGCGATGCCGGCTATCTGGCGGCCCCGGTTGCGGTGCGGCGTTTGCTCTTGGCTCCGGCAGAGCGTGCCGAAATTCTCATCGACTTGCGCAGTCTTGCGGGTAAAGAACTCTACCTACGTAGTGATTCCGGGAGCGTTGTCCCAGCATTGAGCGCACGCTCCATGGACAGCGATGCCTACGATCGCAGCAATTTTCCGCTCCTCGCCATACGCGTGCGACCGCGCCTGGGGCCGGGTGGCAGGCTGCCTGACCGTTTGGCGGAGATTCCCTCCCTGCAGGCCAATGCGCAAACTCGGCAATTTGTGTTGCGCGGTATGGCAATGCAGCAGGATATGCCGGAATTACGCCAAGCGATGCAGCAGGTGCGCCATGCCGGACCCGGAGGAATGTCTCTGGGTATTGATGGACAGCGCTTATTCTCCATCAACGATCGCTATATGGATATGCAGGTGATCAACGAAAAGCTGCGGTTAGGCAGTACAGAAATCTGGCAAATCGAAAATCGTGCCGAGATGGCGCATACCTTTCATGTACATGGAACCTCATTCCAAATTCTTTCGCGCAACGGTGCAGTGCCACCAGCGACCGAGCGTGGATGGAAAGACACCTTACTCATTCGCCGCGACGAGACGGTGCGTTTCATTGCCCACTATGCACAGCCGGCGACGGAAGAATTCCCCTACATGTACCACTGCCACATGCTCGAGCATGAGGACAATGGCATGATGGGGCAATTCACCGTGACCTGAGCTTATTGGGAAAGGATCGGTCGGTACACGAATATTGCGTGGTCCATGCCGGCGTAGGCGTAGACCTCGTGGTTACGTGGGTTGATGGCTCCGGTATGGGTGCTGAGGTATCCGGTTTTGACAAAAGCCACGGGTTTCAGGCTAACCGCATTATAGACGTCAAATCCCTTCGCCTTGCTTTCAAAAGCGTAGACCAGTTGATATTGCGGATCGAGCACTACCTCATCGATACCGCTCTGCGAAGGTAGACGCTTTAGGATTTTTAAATCCTTACCCTGGAGTACCAAGATGCCGTCTTTGGTTGTGCCGACCCACAAATCGCCGGTTTTTTCATCAAAGGCCTGCCCCTTGGTGTGCGAGTTTTGACCATTAGCGGTGGGTAGGGCGGTGTTGATCTTATGGATGATCTGGTTATTTTTTAGATTGATGACTTCTTCCCAAGAGTCATCCGGCATATAGAGTCGATCCTTGGCGGCACGCAAGGTACCAACATCAGGGCCACTTCCCGATTGCGGATACAGTGCGATCTTGCCGATAAAGCGGGGTTTTTCTCCTAGCCGGTATATATCAATCCAATTGCTGTCATCCATGGCAACATACAAGCGATGATTGCGGGTGTCGGCATAGATGGCGTCGGGAGTCAAGCCAACGGGCCGAAAGTGGTATACAACTTTCCAGCTATGCTTAGAGATGACATAGATTTGATCGTTGGCTTGGCCATTGCTTTTGCCATTGGAAGTCCAGTAGACATAGTTCTTATCCCAAGCCATACCCGAAGGATTTTGAATTCCTCCTTGAATGATATGCGCGATCTTATTGTCAGCAGGATTGATCACCGCGCCACCGCTGTACGCCATGGAGGCATAAATATTTTGGGTTTCGGGATCGTAACGGAGAAGATCGCCATGGCCATCCGTCGTGGGCAATACGATTTTCTTGACCAATTGGAAGTGGACGGTTTCGGCGGAGGAGATGAGTGGCACGCAGGCAATAACGGCTGCTATGCCAATGGAGAGCAGTAAAGATTTCATTGGGTATCCTCTATCGTAGCGGGCGACGGAAAGATAGCAGCCGCCAGCGCCAAGGTCTACGTGCGTTAGGGAGATGCCTCGGCTGTGATCCAGCTAATTGTACGCTAAGAATTGTGCGGTACGGTGAAGCGTTAAGGGCAGAGAATCGCAGTAAGGATGCCGTATCTATTGTCATAAAAATTCATAAAAGGTTCATAAAACTGTAATAATAATGTGCTAGCCTCTCACGTGTTTGGTTGTTATACGACCAAAAGTTTTGTTGAGATACAACGATCCGCTACGAGAGGTTATGCTCATGTCCCAAAATGCGATGTCTTCTGTTCCTCCTCGGAGGGTTGCTTCGATTCTGCGGGCGGCCATGGCCGCAGCCGGTTTCCTTAGCGCCGGCATGGCTTACGCCGATACTGCGGTAACCGCGCCCACCCAATCCTCTATTTCTGTTGGTGAGGTGAGTGCCGCCATTAGTGCTACTAGCGATCTTGGCAGCAAAGAAGCCAAGAGCCTCACGCAAAAACATAATTTTAGCTCCGGCCAATCGATCAAGGTGCTCGACAAGGCGCAGATGGCCGCCGCTGGACCCTTGGGCGGCAGTGCTCAAGCCTTGAGCTATGCGCCGGGTGTTGGTGTTTCTGGGTATGGCTCCAGTGGGGCAACCAAGACTTCCATCAGCATCAATGGAATCAAGCAGGGATGGGGTGGTTTTTCCGGCGGGCAGATCGATGATGGTAGCCTGTCGGTAACCTTTGACGGCGTACCTATGGTCGATCCTTCCACGGGGCTATGGCAGTCGCCGCAGGTGCCGCAAACCGGCATCTTACAGGGCATTGGCATCACCTATGGTCCCGGCAATCCAGAAAATCGCTGGTATAACAATATTGGTGGTCAAATCGATTTTGTACCGCTGCAGCCCACCGCCAAGCCGGGTGGCGACATCAAGCTTACCTATGGCAGCTATGACGCGAAAAATATCGTTTTCAACATTCGTACCGGCAGTATCGACGGCTGGTCTACCATCCTTGCCGGTGGCGCCGGATCGTCCAATAGTTATCGGCAAAGCCCGGATGGTTTCAATAACCCAAGTTATAGCTACGCCTGGTTTTTGAAGACGCGTAAGACGTTCAGCAATGGCGATTTTTCTGTTGGCGCCTACCTAGCGAAAGGCTCTGGCTATCGACCAGTCCCGATTCCCGTGAACTCGATTGCCGGTGTGACCTTGGATGGCACCGCCAATTCGCCGCTATATAGTCAGACAGCAAGTGGGTATTATTCTTCCCTACCGAATAGTGTTTGGTTCAAGCAGGACAGCAACAGCACTTGGTTACTGTACAGCAAGCTGAATGTCGATCTCGACAAAACCTGGTCGCTGCACAACATGATCTGGTATCGCTATGGTCATCGGCTACACTTTCATTATAATAACTATGGCTTGTCCAATCCCAGTAATCTCTACGAGTATAACAACCCGCACGACTCGGTCTATGGCGACAAACTGTTTTTGACCGCCAAATTGCCCTATAACGAAGTCAGCTTCGGTGGCTTCTTTCTCAATAGCGATTACAACACCAGGAATGCCTTCTATAATACCAACGCGCCCTACTATGGTTCGCGTCTAGTACCAAATGCGCATTATCGCAGCGATTATTTTCAGCAGACCGACCTCGCTGCCTTTGTGCAAGATCGGATCTCGCCAATGTCCAACCTGCACATTACCCCGGGCGTTCGCGTCATCAATTACCAGACGCGCTATACCCCCTCTGGGCAAAGCGATTTTCCACAAGCCTATGCGCTATATCCTCATAATAACCAGGGAGTTCTGCCGGCAGCCAGTGTAAGTTTCACTCAGGTCGAGCCGTCGTTGGATTTCAATTGGCGTCCCATCCCATGGCTGGCGGTGTTTGCCAGCTATGCCCAGGCATACAAGGAGCCGCAGGTGGGCGGTGGTGGCGGGCTGTATCAGAAAAAAGCCCCGATCTACAATTTGGAGCACAGCGCAGATTACAATGCGGGTGTGAAGGTGCATTTTGATAACGCCGCTTTCCTCCATCATTTCCTGTTTACCGCTAGTTTCTATCATCTCCATTACACCAATCAATATATTCCTCTCTATGATAGCAATGGAAACTATATTGGTGATGCCAATGGCGATTCCGTATATCAGGGCGTCAATCTCGCTTTGGATGACGAGATCCTCTACAATCTCGATTTGTTCATGAATGCGAACTTCGAAAAAGCGGTTTTTGATCACTACGTAACCGGTGGCGTTTCTTATGATGGCTTACCGGTATCCAACGTGCCCAATAAAACCTTCAATATTGGCGTTACCTATCGCTTGCCGCTTGCCGGTACGGTATTGCAGCCGCGCCTGTGGTATCAATACGTTGGCGCGCAGGGCATGTTCAACAACAATACCGGCGCGCCTAGCGCCGATAAAATGCCGGCCTACGGCACGCTCAACTTGGGTATCGATGAAAAGATTCCCAGCGTCGGTCTGGTACCGTTTTTGCGCCATGTCGACTTGAACTTGAATATCCTTAATCTCACCAACAATCACTACAACGAATTCCAGTATATTTCGAGTGGTGGCTTGTTGGGCGGCGATTCTGCCGGGCAAGTCCTGGCCCTGCCGGGCGCGCCAATTACTGTGTACGGAAGCATTTCCGCGCATTTCTAAG
>NZ_JAVRKK010000114.1:0-6987 GCF_031962545.1 Candidatus Igneacidithiobacillus taiwanensis | reverse complement strand
GCGGTAATGGTCTCAAAGCCCAGAATGTTGCCAAAGAAGGGACCGACGGCTTGCGAGAAGGGGCCGTAGAGGATGCCAAAGGCCATCTCCATGGTCACGCCGGTGGCTACACCAGCACCAAAGTTGATGATGAAGATCTTCTCGAAGAAACGATTGAGTTTGTACCAGCGCTCGTCACCCGTGCGTAGCCAGGCGATTTCGAGCACGAAAAGCAACCAGGACATGCCGATGGTCAACGGCGTCCAGAGAATGTGCATGGTAGTGATCCATGCAAAGTCCAGCCGACTGAGCAGGACGGGTAAGCTATTTTCGATGATCATCTCTGATTCCTCGATGGGTTGGGTTGTAACGAGGACAATAGAGCAAGGGCCATGCCACAACTGGCACCGAGCTGGATGCAGCAAAAATAAGATGTTACTGATATTCCCGGGCGGGACTGGTGCAAATGCACCGAAACTGACGGGTGTTTTGCACCAATTTCCGTGAAATAACCCACTATATTAAGATGCTTATATATTTAGATCATCGCTTTTGCACGCCCTTTTCGGTTTGCAGGACGCTAATCCTTCTCCTAAGCTTGCGGAGGGCTGCCATAGGGCAATTGCCAATTTGACAGGGAGAAAGACATGGGCAGGTCACAACTGCAAGATTCTCGGGCTTGGCAGCAATTGTTGGCGCAGCGTGCCGATTGGGGCGAGACCACCCTTGCCGGGCTCTTTCGCGATGATCCCACACGCGGTGAGCGAATGGTAGCCGCGGCCTGCGGGATCACCCTCGATTATTCGAAGAATTGGCTGCGTGCCGAGACCCTGGCGGCGCTCCTCGAACTCGCTCGGGAGCGCGGTCTCGAAGCGCAGCGAGCGGCAATGTTCGCGGGCGAGCACATCAACCGTACCGAAGATCGTGCCGTGCTGCATGTTGCCCTGCGTGCGCCCGCCGACGAAGAAATCTTCGACCAAGGTGTCAATGTAGTGCCAGAGGTCCACGCGGTTTTACAGCGCATGATGGACTTCTGCGATCGTGTCCATGCCGG
This sequence comes from Candidatus Igneacidithiobacillus taiwanensis, assembly GCF_031962545.1. Lineage (NCBI taxonomy): Bacteria > Pseudomonadati > Pseudomonadota > Acidithiobacillia > Acidithiobacillales > Acidithiobacillaceae > Igneacidithiobacillus > Candidatus Igneacidithiobacillus taiwanensis. The sequence continues at coordinate 5,954 of NZ_JAVRKK010000114.1, read as the reverse complement.
GACCTGGTGCGGAGCCAGCGGTAAAGCGTTACGCCAGATCGTCAATGTGGGCATCGGTGGCTCCTACCTGGGACCAGAAATGGCCTACCATGCCCTGCGTCGCTATCGCGTGCCGGGGATACGGGAATACTTCGTCGCCAATGTGGATGGCGCCGCCCTGGAGGCCGTGCTGGCCGAGCTCGACCCAGAACAGACACTTTTTGTGATCGCCTCCAAGACCTTCACCACCCTCGAGACCATGACCAATGCCCAGGCTGCTCGCCGTTGGCTCGTTGCCGCCCTGGGCGAGGCGGCGGTGGAACGCCACTTCGTGGCGGTCTCCACCAACGACGCGGCAGTGGCAGCTTTCGGTATCCACCCGCAAAACAGCTTCGGCTTTTGGGACTGGGTAGGCGGGCGCTATTCCATGGACTCTGCCATTGGTCTTGCGACCATGCTCGCCATTGGTGCGGCGGGCTTCCGCGACCTGTTGGCGGGCTTTCGCGCCATGGACGAGCACTTTCTGCACGCGCCGTTGGCACAGAATCTGCCGGTGTTACTAGGGGTAATCGCCCTTTGGTACAACAATTTCTGGCAGGCCCAGAGTCAGGCGATCCTCCCCTACGCTCACGACCTGCGTCGTTTTCCGGCCTATTTGCAGCAGTTGCAGATGGAGAGTAATGGCAAGCGGGTCGATCTCGATGGTGTGCCACTGACGGTCGACAGCAGTCCCGTCATTTGGGGCGAGCCGGGGACCGACGGTCAGCATTCCTTCTACCAACTACTGCACCAGGGCACGCGCCTAGTGCCTTGCGACTTGATCGGTTTTGTACAGCCGTTGAGCGACTTCACCGAACAACACGACTTGCTCATGGCCAACCTCTTCGCCCAGGCCGAGGCCTTGGCCTTCGGTCGCTCTGCCGCCGAGCTTCGCGCCTTGGGGGTAGCGGAGGCACAGATCCCGCACCGGGTTTCTCCAGGTAATCGGCCGAACAATCTGCTTCTCGTCGATGCCCTCACCCCGTTTTCTCTTGGCACCCTGGTGGCGCTGTACGAGCATAGCGTCTTTACCCAAGGGGTGATTTGGGGCATCGATTCCTTCGACCAGTGGGGGGTGGAATTGGGCAAGGTTCTCGCCGCACGGGTAGACGAGGACATCCGTGGTGTGGCGACGCATCCCCACGACAGCTCGACCCAGCGTCTGATTGCGCGTTATCGGCAGGCTCGTAACCCGTAACGGGAACTTTTCCCGGCGGCAGTCTTTCCAAAGGGGAACATTTCCCCATGAGTACTGCCGCCGCAATGAAAAAAACTGCTGCATTCTTTGCCATTTTCTTACTTTCCAGTAGCGCCTACGCCGTCATTCCCACCCCGACGCTGCCGGCGCCGCCACCCATGCCAGCGCCGCAGATTTCTGGCGTCAAGGCGGCGGTGCTCCTCGACGTCAACACCAACCAAGTGCTGCTCGACCAAAACGGTCAGGCGAGTTACGACCCCTCGGGGCTGGTAAAACTGATGACGGCGTATCTGCTCTATCAGGCAGAACAGCAGAAGCTTCTGCATCCAGACCAAAAGATCTCGGTTTCGGTGCAGGCTTGGCATGCCCCGGGCTCGAGTATGTTCATCCAACCGGGGCTGCCGGTGACGGTGGACGAACTGACCCACGGCCTACTCATCGATGGTGGAAATGATGCCGCCATCGCCATCGCTCAGTCGGTGGCTGGCAGCACTTCCGGTTTTGTTGACCTGATGAATCGGGAGGCAGCACAACTCGGTTTGCAGCAGACCCACTTCGTCAACCCCGACGGCATGCCAACCCCCGGGCAGCGCAGCACCGCTCTCGACATGGCACATCTTGCCCGCGCGCTGCTGGTGAAATTTCCGCAGGTGGCTGCAGTAGCCGGGCAAGCGAGTTACCGCTACAACAACATCACGCAATACAACTACAACCCCTTGGCAGGACAAAAGGGCATCACTGGGCTGGGAGTGGGGCTCGCCGCCGCTAATAATTGGGACCTCGCGGTGAGCGCCAGCAAAGATGGGCGGAGTCTTGTGGCGGTGATTTTGGGTGCGAGTTCGCGCGCGGTGGCCGGCACCGATGCGTCGGCCATGCTGCACTATGGCTTCCACGGCTGGAAGCAGGTACAGGTTTTCCCTGCCGAGGCAGTGGTGGCGCGTCTCCATCACGTCGACTGGAGCCCGGAGACCCTCTCGGTGCATACCCTGCGGGCGATCCAGGTGGCAGTGCCGACGCCGGGGGGTGGAAAAATCAGCAGTCGCTTTGTGCCGGATCCGCACTTACAGGCGCCGATTGCCGCTGGTGCCCCGGTGGGTAGCCTCGAGCTTCTGGCGCAAGGCAAGGTCTTGAAGACAGAACCGGTCTTCGCCGCCAACGCTGTGACCAAGGCGGGTTGGTTTGCCCGGCTCTGGCATCGCGTGCGGGGGGCGTTGTGAGTTTTTTGGTCACTGCGCAAAGCGTGAACTAACCGATGGCGCTTGGTCACCGCAGTTGGCGGTTTTGGCTCCTGTTCATTGTTCTTTTCGTCTTTCTTGATGCAGTGGTGGGGCTGGGTTTCTGGACCTATCGAATTTGGCAGGAGCTACCGCCGGTGGCGCAGCTCGAGCACTGGCATCCTACCGAACCCCTGCGCATCTATGCCAATAATGGGCAAATCTTGCAGGTGATCGGTCCGCAGTTACGCTATGCCTTGCCGCTGCGGGAGATTCCCAAGCCCCTGCAAGAGGCGTTCATCGCTGCCGAAAATTCCAAATTTTATAGTCACGACCCCATCTACTACCCGGTGAGCTTTCCCGGCATCATCCGGGCTGCCTGGGTCGATCTCATTCATTGGGGGCCGGTGCAGGGGGCAAGCACCATCACCGAGCAGGTGGCGCGCAATTTCTATCTGACGCCCAAAAAGACCATCACTCGAAAGGTGGCGGAAATCCTGCTGGCCTATAAACTCGCCTATCATTTGGATCGAGCGCAGATTCTCGACCTCTACCTCAACAAGATCTACCTGGGCGAGGGGGCCTATGGGGTGCAGGCCGCGGCCGAGACCTACTACGGCAAGACCGTGGGGCAACTGGACCTGAGCCAGATGGCGACCCTGGCGGGTTTGCCGGCGGCCCCATCTGCTTTCAATCCCATTGCCTCGCCGGCATCCGCCAAGGCGCGCCGGGACTATGTGTTGCGGCGCATGGCCAAATTGGGCTTCATCAGCCAGAAGGAAGCCGAAAATGCCATCGCCAAGCCCATCGTCGCGCACTACCACGCCCCCGCCAGCAATCTGGCCCCCTATGCCACGGATTGGATCCGTACTTGGCTGGAAAAGCAGTTCGGCCCCGATTTCACCTATCGCAGCGGCCTGCGGGTATATACCAGCATCGACCCGCGGGACCAGCGGGCCGCGAGCCGGGATCTGGCCATTGGTCTCGAAAATTATGCCATGGGTCTCGATAGCATGGATCCCAAGGCCTGGCATGGTCCCATCGCGCAACTGCGTGGGCATCTATTGCAGGCTGCCTTGGCGGGGCAGCGACCGCCGATGCTGCCCGATTTCGATCCCGCCAACTTGCGCTGGGCAGTGGTCAAGACGGTGGATGCACGGCAGGCGGAAATCGACATTCAGGGAAAAACCCAGGCGACCCTGACCCTGCGCGATGTGGCCTGGGCCCGTTTGCAGCCCAATGGCGAGCGGCCGCAGGCGGTTAACCAAGTGCTGGCGGCAGGGGACCTCATTTGGGTGCGACCTTATGTGGCAGCGGCGACGGCGGGCACGGGCAACCCCGTCTGGGGTACCCGGGTCTGGCATGCGGTACCCCATGGCGGTTGGCAACTGGCGCAGATTCCCCATGTGCAGGGTGCCCTGGTCTCCCTCAATAGTCGCAGTGGAGCGATTCTGGCGCTGGCGGGAGGCTTTAGCTACGAATTGAGCCATTTTGACCGCGCCCTCTATGCCTATCGGCAGCCGGGCTCGGGTTTCAAACCCTTTGTGTACAGCTCGGCCATCGACGCGCCCGCCTTGTTGGCCAGTGGCCATAAAGGCTATTACACCCCGGTTTCGCTGATTGCCGACACGCCTTTGATCATCCATCTCGGCAATGGGCAAATTTATGCGCCCACCAATTACAGCCGCACCTTTTCCAACACGCCATTTCCCATTTGGGAGGATCTAGCGGATTCCCACAACGTGCCGAGCGTGCGTTTGCTGATGGATGTGGGTATCCCCTACGCAAAACGCTATGTGCAGCGTTTTGGGTTCCCGGCCTCTCAGGTACCGGCAACCCCTTCCATGGTTCTCGGTGCCGGAGATTTCACTCCTCTGCAAATGGCGCGCGCCTACGCCGTTTTTTCGAGCGGCGGCTTTCTTCCGCACCCCTATCTCATTCGCAGGATCGTCACTGCCAATGGTACGCAGGTAGCCCTGCTCCATTGCCCGCTGGCCTACCGACCGCCAAGTCAGCAGACCGTCATCCCGCCGGGCGTTGCCTATTTGATGACGCGGATGATGGAGCGGGTGATCCGTGTGGGTACCGGGGTTGCGGCGCAGATCCTGCATCGCCACGACTTGGCTGGCAAGACCGGCACCACCAATGCCGAGGAAAATGCCTGGTTCAACGGCTACAATCCGGAAATCACCACTTCGGTATGGGTGGGCTATGACGACAACCGCAGCATGGGGACCTGGGCGGCAGGAGCGCGGGAAGCCCTGCCCATTTGGATCCGTTACATGGCAACAGCCCTCAAAGGGCAGCCGGACAATGGATTTTTCATCCCCCCGGATGTGGTGCAGGCGCGCTACGACCCCCGCACCGGCACCTTGGCGGGTGGAAGTAAGGGTAAGCTCGGCTATTTCCTTGCCGGTTATTTACCGCCAGCGCAAAAATCACGGCGAGAGCAGGAGCAAAGCTTCGTGCGCGCGCTGATGAAAATCTTTTAGGAGGAAAAGTGACGAAGGAAGATGGGAACACCGCGATCTCTAGCGGTCTCTGGGCTTGGGGAGTCTTGATTTTGGCGATACCCGCGTACTTTTTGCTCCATGCCTGGCTAGACCAAGGAGTCGACCGGCCCGACCCGCATCCTTTGCAGGTGGAGGGCCGCACTCATGTCGTTTCACCACAGGCGCCGCAGCGTCATGATTTGGCGGCACAGGCAGCGCCTTACTCCTGAGCGCAGGTTCAGTCCATGAAGAGGGAGCTGACGGAGTCTTCCTCGGCAATACGGCGAATGGTTTCGGCAAAGAGCTCAGCCACCGAAAGCACACGAATCTTGCCGCAAGCCTGAGCCTCCGCGCTGAGGGGAATGGTGTCGGTAACCACGAGTTCGTCGAGGGCAGAGCCGCTGATGCGTTCGATGGCCGGTCCCGAAAGCACCGGGTGGGTGCAGTAGGCGCTCACCCGTAACGCACCCCGTTTCTTCAGGGCATGGGCGGCCTCGCAGAGGGTATTGGCGGTATCGACCATGTCGTCTACCAGAACACAGCTGCGTCCGTCGACCTCACCAATGATGTTCATGACCACCGACTCGTTGGGGCGCGGCCGACGCTTGTCGATGATCGCCAAGTCCACTTCCAGACGCTTGGCAATGGCGCGTGCGCGCACCACCCCGCCGACATCGGGGGACACGACCATGAGGTTCTCGGGGTTCTGCCGCCAGATATCGCCAAGCAGGATGGGAGATGCGTAGATGTTATCGACCGGAACGTCGAAAAAGCCCTGGATCTGGTCGGCGTGCAGATCCATGGTGAGAACTCGATGGGCGCCTGCAGTAGTGACCAAATCAGCGACGAGTTTGGCGGTGATAGCGGTGCGCGCTCGCGATTTGCGGTCCTGGCGAGCATAACCAAAGTAGGGCATGACCGCAGTGATACGATTGGCCGAGGCGCGTTTGAGGGCATCGATCATGGTCAGAAGTTCCATGAGATGATCATTGGTGGGCGCACAGGTGGGTTGGAGCACGAAAACGTCGTGCC
>NZ_JAVRKK010000113.1:0-7155 GCF_031962545.1 Candidatus Igneacidithiobacillus taiwanensis | reverse complement strand
ACAACGCCGAACGGCCACACCATCGACTCGGACAGAAACCACCGCTATCCTTCCTCCTCCAACATCTACCACAGTGCCAAAGGTGGTGGACGCATACATTTCCTTGACAAGCACGCGCTCCGCTATCGACAATCGCGAGACTTTTGCGCGCACCATAGGGGTGAGCGGCGGCGAGGAGAAAGACCAGGATGAATTTTGATGGCGTCAAAGAACTCGTCCATGCCGACATGCTAGCCGTCAACCGCGTTATCCAGGAACAATTACAATCGGGCGTGCCCACCATTCCGGCCATGGGCGCTTACCTCGTCAATGCGGGCGGCAAGCGGCTTCGCCCCATTCTCCTTTTGCTCGCCGCCCGCATGGGGGGTGACCGCAGTGCTCGTCCGATCCCCTTGGCGGCGGTCGTCGAATTCATCCACACCGCCACCTTGCTCCACGATGATGTTGTCGACGGTTCCGAGCTGCGCCGTAACAACGCTACCGCCAATCAGCTCTGGGGCAATGCTGCAGCAATCCTGGTTGGGGATTTTCTTTACGCCCGCTCCTTTGAAATGATGGTCCAGGATGGCGATATGCGGGTCATGGCGACGATGGCCGAGGCTACCAGCGTCATTGCGCAGGGCGAAGTCGCGCAGCTGGAAAATGCCAACGATGCCGACCTCGATCCCGAGCGCTATTTTGCCGTGATTGCGGCTAAAACCGCCAAGCTTTTTGAGGCAGCGACGCGACTGGCGGCCATTATCAATGGGATGGATGCGGCCCAGGAACAAGCTCTAGCGGACTACGGTAGGCTTCTGGGTACGGCCTTCCAACTCATGGACGATGCCCTCGATTATGAAGCAGAGGCCGAAAGCATGGGCAAAAACCGTGGCGATGACTTGGCCGACGGCAAGGCGACCTTGCCCTTCATCCATGCCATGCGCAATAGCAGTGCCGCTGATCAGGCCATTTTGCGGGCCGCCCTGGCCGACGAGACGCGGCAGCATCTGCCGCAGGTGCTCGAGATCATTGCCAAGACCGACGCCATTGCATACACTCTGCGCTCTGCCGAGAAGTTTGCGGAGGAGGCGGCCATGTGTTTGCAGGGCTTTGCTGCAAGCGCGGAAAAAGAAGCCCTCCTGTTCTTGGCGGATTTTGCGGTCCATCGCGACCACTAGCACTTCGGGGCGTGGCTCAGCCTGGTAGAGCGCCGCCTTCGGGAGGCGGATGTCGGAGGTTCGAATCCTCTCGCCCCGACCAACAACAGCGCCCGCTTGCGGGCGTTTTTACTAACAAGGGAGGCCGCAGATCGGATGTGGAAGTTGCTCGTCCTGATCGCCATTGCGGGTTATGCCATTTGGCGCTGGCGCCGCTCGCTGCGGGCCCATCGTCAGCACCCAGCGTCAGTGCAGACCCTTCAACACTGTTCTCGCTGTCAGCGCTATGTTGCGGATAGTTGCGCCGACCCCCTTTGCCCCCAGCGTCCATGACCACCGAGCCAGCAACGCGTTCGCGTACCTTACCTGGGTGGCGTGCCGGCTTACTCATCCTGCTCATTCTTGTGGGTATGCTCTTGGTCTTGGGGCGAGACACCGAATTGCAGTTTCTGCAACGGCACATTCTGCGCGGGCAGGGGCAGATGCGCTATGTGCAGGAACGGCCGTTGCCCGCGCAGCGCGGCATCATCTACGCCGCCAATGGGCAGCCCCTGGCAGTCAATGTGCCGGCGGTCACGATCTGGGCCGACCCACGCATCTTTCGCCAGCAGCAAAAAGACTGGCCGGCAGTGGCGCAGGCTTTGCAGATCCCGGAAACAACCCTGCAAGAGCGCCTGCAGCATGGAGGAGAGCAGTTTGCGTACATCCTGCGCCAAGTACACCCGCAACTAGGCACCGCTTTGGCGAAGCTGCATGTGCCCGGCATTTATGTCGAGCCGACCAGCCGTAGCTATTATCCTTTGGGGGCGGTGACTACCCCTTTGCTCGGTTTGGTGCATCTCGATCACCAGGGGGCGGCGGGGCTGGAGCGCGGTTTCAATGACTGGTTGCAGGGCAAGCCGGGCTGGGAAAAGGTGTTGGTAGACGGCCGCGGCGAGATTTTGCGGGTGCTGCAGACGCAGCCAGCGCAAAACGGTCATGATCTGCACCTGACCATTGATCCGCAGATCCAATACTGGGCCTACATGACCCTGCAGGCGGCGCAGCGCCATTTTGGGGCCACTAACGGTTCGGCGGTGGTGATGAATGTGCACACGGGGCAGATTCTGGCCATGGTCAGTGTCCCCTCTTGCAACCCCAATCGCCAGAATGGCTGCAGCAATCCGGAGGACTACGTCAATAATGCCGTGCACCAAGCCTTTGAGCCTGGTTCGGTGATGAAACCCTTCGTGATTGCGGCGGCGCTCGCTACAGGTACCATCCAGCCGGACGAGAGCTTCAATGTGTCGCACTGTCTGCCGGTGGGCGGCTTCTGCATCCGCGACGATGTCGTCCACCAGGAGCTCAATGTTGCCCACATCCTCAAGTATTCGAGCGACATCGGCGCCGCTACCATTGCCCTGCGCACCGCCCCCGACGCCATCTACGATATGTATCGCCGTGCTGGCTTCGGCCGCGAGCCCGACCTCGGCTTTGCTGGAGGAACGGCGGGCGTGCTGCCGCCACCAAATACCTGGGACAAGGCGCGCCATGCCACCATTGCCCTAGGCTACGGTGTTTCGGTGACCACCCTGCAGCTTGCCGAAGGATACGCTGCCATTGCCAATGGCGGACTGCACTTGCAGCCCACCCTGATTGCCGGGCAAACGGCGCGCAGCGACAGGATTATGTCACCTGCCATTGCTGGGCATCTGCAGCATTGGCTGGAAGGGGTATGCAGCGCCAATGGCACCGGCATCCTCGCCGCCTTGCCGGGTTATGCGGTGGCGGGAAAGACCGGCACTGCCAATCTCGCCAATGGCAAGGGCGGCTTCGAAAAAAAGAAGACCAATGCGACCTTTGTTGGTTTTGCGCCGGGCTTTGCACCGGATCTGGTGATGGCCGTATCCTTGCGCGGAAGTACTCGCTATTGGAATTTTGGTGGGGTGGAGTCGGCGCCGGTGTTTCGGGTGACCATGCAGCATGCCCTGCAGGAACTTGGCATTGCTCCGCGTTGGTGCGGTGGACATCCTTGTGCGAGCGCCGCAACCAACATTACCGAGGCGCAAGCGGAAATCTGGGCAGAGGGAGGGGGTAAGTGAAATGGATCGGGTAGATCGTTTGGTGGCGGCGGTACTTGCCGCCGGCGTCGCTCTCATTCTGCTGGCGATTCTCTTGCTGGCGCTGTCTACCCGCGTGCCGCTTTCGCACCTCATGGTTGATGCGCAGGGTGCGCAATTGCTGCGTCGGGCTGGTGTCTCGGTGCAACCGGCTCCCGACTGGCCCAGTGCGTATCGCGTTGCCGCCCGGGCTACGGACGCCGCTTTCACGCCCACGGCAACCCTCTACTTTGCCTCCGGCAAGCAAGTTGCTTTGCCCCGTCGAGACGTTCTCCTATGGGTGTATCGCGGCTGATTCTGCGCGGAGTCGCGGCGGTCGCGGGAGTGCTGCTGGCGGTGCTCCTCGGTCTCCTGCTCGATGTGTTGCTGCTCGTACCAGGTCTGCTCCTCGCCTACACCCTGACGGGTACGGCTTGGCATTGGGCGGGCATGGTGCCGAGCCCGGTGCAGCTTCCGGGTGCCTGGATGGCGATGGCGCTGGGTTTGCTCGCGAGCCTTGTCCCCGCGGCTGTAGATTACGGCCTGCTGCGCTGGCTGCGTTTACCCTGAGCTGCTCGCCGCGCGAATTTCTGCTTCCTTGGCTTCCAATTCTTCCCACCGTTCGTAGGCGGCCTGCAGCTCTGCCGCTATGCGACGGGCTTCCTCCTGCAGCGCCAGTGCTTGTGCCGCGTCGCGATAGTTCTCGGGCCGGCCAAGGGCCTCGGCAACCTCGTTTTGTCGTGCTTCCAGCGCTTCGATTTTTCCGGGCAGGGCCTCGAGCTCGGCACGCTCCTTGAAGCTGAGAGACTTTGGGCGCCTAGTGGCCCGTCCTGCTGCCGCTGTGCTCGTTTCTGCCACACTGGGCGCACTTTTTTGCTGCGCTTGCCACGCCAGAAAATCCTGATGCCCACCGGCACTATTCAGCCACTTGCCGTCGCCCAGACTGATGATGCTTTGGGTGACTACATGATCGAGGAATTCGCGGTCATGAGAAACCAGCAAGACAGTGCCCGGGAAGGCCAGGAGGCGATCTTCCAGGACTTCCAGACTCTCTAGGTCGAGGTCGTTGGTCGGTTCATCGAGGACCAGGATATTGGCCGGTTTGGCAAAGAGACGCGCCAATAGCAAACGCGCCCGCTCCCCCCCGGACAAGCCCTTGACCAGCCCGCGCGCTCGCTCCGGGGCAAAAAGGAAATCCTGTAAATAGCCGAGGATATGGCGACGCTCGCCCTCGACTTCGATGAAATCATTCCCGTCGGCAACCACATCGGCAACACGCATTTCTGGGTCGAGTTGCTCCCGTAACTGGTCGAAATAGGCGATGGATTGCCGGGTGCCGCGGCGTACCTTGCCGGTATCGGGCTCTATTTCGCCCAACATCAGGCGCAAGAGCGTGGTTTTGCCCGCCCCGTTGGGGCCGATGATGCCAACTCGATCGCCGCGCTCGATGCGGGTCGAAAAGCCGCGCAGAATATCCTGCTCGCCCAGGCGAAGGGAAACATTTTCTAGGTCGACGATCAGCGTGCCGGAACGTTCCGCCTGCTGGATGGTAATCTGCGCTTCGCCAACGCGTCCGCGTCGCTGTTTGCGTTCCTCGCGCAGTTGCTCCAGGCGCCGCAAGCGCCCCTGGTTGCGCTTGGCGCGGGCCTTGACGCCCTGGCGCAGCCAAGCCTCTTCGCTGGCCAGTTGTTGGTTCAGACGATCGAGATCCGCCGCCTCGGCATTGAGTAGTTCCTCTTTACGCCGCTGGTAGGCCGAAAAACTGCCAGGAAAGCTGCGCAACTGACCGCGGTCGAGCTCGACGATGCGGGTGCAGAGGGATTCGAGAAAGCGCCGGTCGTGGGTAACGAAAAAAAGCGTGCCGCGGTAGCGTAGCAGGGTCTTTTCGAGGGCCTCGATACCAGCCAGGTCCATGTGGTTGGTAGGCTCATCAAGAAACAGTAATTCCGCACCATGAATCAGGGTACTGGCGATTGCCACGCGCTTCTTTTGCCCGCCAGACAGGGCGCCGATGGGACGATCGAGGGGCAGCTGCAGTTGACTGCACAACGCTTCGGCACGAGCTGGCAGACTCCAGCGCTCGGCGGCATCTTCGGCTAGGGCATCGGGGCTCGCGCTATCTTGCGGGCTGGCGAGTAGGTAGTCGAGCACCAAGGCGTCATCCGGCAACTCGGGTTCTTGAGGCAAAAAGGCGCGACGTAGGGCCGGGTCGATCCACAAGCTACCATCGTCGAGGCGATATTGGCCGGCTAAGGCGCTGAGGAGGGTCGATTTCCCCTCACCGTTACGGCCAATGAGGCCAATCCGCTCGCCGCTTTCGGCACGCAGATCGGCATGATCCAACAATATCCTGCCGCCCCATTCGATGAGGCCGGCGCGTAACTCCAATACGGGCAAAACCTTGCCCTCCCTGCTTGGCGAAGATGCTGGGAGCTTAGGGGAGGGCGATGGGCGCTGACAAGGGCCGTTTCAGTTGACCAGACGAATGCTCAAGGGAAAACGATAGGTTTCACCACGACTATTCTTGACCGCCGCGAGGATGCAAAAAATCAAATTGACGAGGTAAATGAGCGGAAAAATGAACAGGCCAACAAGGAGAAAACTGAGAATACTGGCGGCAATGTAGGCAATGAGCACAGTGAGCTGAAAGTTGAGGGCTTCGCGCAACTGCTCGAGGAGCCAGGGGCTCGACTGGTCTTTTTTGACGAGATACACGATCAGTGCGGGTAGAAAGCCAAACAGGGCTCCGCCAACGTTGACGAGGGTGGCAATGTTGCGTTCTTCGTTCGAGGATTCGGGTACAACACTGGTGGAATCAGACATGGCACGCTCCTTTGGGTTGGTTTTCTGGCAAAGTATAGGGGGCGCCATAACGGCTGTCTACGCACGTGTTAGGCGAGACGCCCGGCGCGATAGTCCGCCAAAGTGGCCTCGATTTCCGCGCGGGTATTCATGACGAAGGGGCCATGCTGAACGATGGGTTGCCGCAGGGGGCGACCGCTCACCAAAAGGACTCGGCTGGGGCTTTTGGCTTCGATCGCCACGCCGTCACCATCTTGTCTCAGCACAGCAAGCTGGCCGGTGGGTAGCGCGCGATCAGCAATGGCAACACTGCCTTCATAGGGAACCTAGAAGGCGTGGTGTTCTCTGGGCAAGTCTTGCCAGAATGCTGCGCCGGCAGGGAGAGAGAGGTCGAGAATCAGGGGTTCGGTTTGCTGGCGCTGGACGGCACCCGCAACCCCATGACTGTGGCCGGCAATCACGATCCAGCTTGCACCCTGCGCATCCCCGCCGCGCGGCAGCTCGGCGGCAGAAAAATCCCGATACCAAGGAGCACAAAGTTTGTCGGCAGCCGGTAGGTTCAGCCAAAGCTGAAAGCCGGCCATCCGCCCTTCTTGCTGCTGCGGGATTTCGGAATGAATGATGCCCCTGCCAGCGGTCATCCATTGCACGCCGCCGGCCTCGAGAAACCCTTCGTGTCCGGCGCTGTCGCGGTGGCGCATGCAGCCGGCGAGCATGTAGGTGATGGTCTCGAAGCCGCGGTGCGGGTGGTCGGGAAAACCGGCGATGTAGTCGTCGGGGTGATCGCTACCAAAGGCATCAAGCATCAGAAAGGGATCCAGACGTTGCTGCAGTTCGCGTTCAAAAAGGCGGGTGAGGCGAACTCCGGCGCCGTCGCTGGTGACCCGGCCAGGGACCAAGGCCTCCACCGTGCGAGAAGTATGGGTCTCAGACATGCGCGGCTCCTTGACGTGGTGTGGGTACAGCTCGATGCTAGAGCTTTTGGAAGTTTTGTAAAGTAGGTACAGATTAGTAACTAAAGAAACGCCAGCGCGCTTGGTACTGCATAAGTTCACAAACCTTTGGCACTTCTTTGGCGAGGGAGGAGTGCCATGCAGGTTCAACATGTCGGGTACCGGATCCGGGGGTTTTACCGGGTA
>NZ_JAVRKK010000112.1:0-7188 GCF_031962545.1 Candidatus Igneacidithiobacillus taiwanensis | reverse complement strand
TTCGATCAGGGTGAGGGCGGCCCCGGCGGCTGGTGGATATTCGACGAACCCGAGCTACACCTGAGCCAAGACATCCTCGTTCCCGACCTCGCCGGCTGGCGTCGCGAACGGATGCCGGCACTCCCCAAAACCGCGTGGTTCGAGATGGCCCCCGACTGGCTCTGCGAAGTACTTTCCCCGGCCACCGCACGTACCGATCGCGTCCTCAAATTGCCCCGTTACGCCGCCGCCGGTGTCGCCCACTGCTGGCTCACTGACCCCGACGCCCGCACTTTGGAGGCCTACGCCAATCAGGCTGGGCGCTGGCTGCTGCTGGGCACCTGGGGAGGTGATGACGTGGCCACTGTCGACCCCTTCGCCGCCATCTCCCTTTCTCTCTCGAGCCTATGGGTGGATTGACCATGCGCCTCAGCCCCGAGCAAGTCGCCCAAATCCGCCAGTTCGCGACAACATTCTGCTATGTTTTGCGAAAACATATACTTTAGCCGCCACGCACTGCAGCGCATGTTTCAGCGGGCGATTACCGAAGAAGCCGTTTTGCGCACGTTGGGCAATGGGCAAATCGTGGAAGAGTATCCGGATGATCACCCCTATCCCAGCCGACTGATGCTCGGCAACCATGATGGATGCCCCTTACATGTCGTGGTCGCCTATGACGCGGCCAACAGGCTATGTATAGTGATTACTGCCTATATTCCCGGACCGGATCAATGGGACGATACTTTTTCAAGGAGGACCTCATGCAATGTGTGATCTGCCGCCATGGCACCACTCAACCAGGAACGGTTACCGTAACTCTGGAACGGGGCGCAACGGTCATCGTCATCAAAGATGTTCCTGCGGAAGTGTGCAGCCAGTGTGGTGAATACTATCTGGATGAAAAAACGTCGGAGCATGTCATGAATATGGCAGAGCAAGCCGTTCAACGCCACGCCGAAGTGGAAATTCTCCGCTACGCCGCCTGACCGCCCCTATGCGCCTCAGCCCCGAGCAAGTCGCCCAAATCCGCCAGACTGCTGCGGAAAGCTTCGGCCCGGAAGCCCGGGTCTGGCTCTTCGGCTCGCGGGTGGATGACCGCAAGCTAGGGGGCGACATCGACCTGCTTGTCGAAAGCGACCAGGACTTCCCCGTACAAGCCTTGCTACGCACCCAGGCGCGCATGGAATCCGCGCTGCGCCTACCCGTTGATCTTGTAGTGCAAACCCCGCATAGCCAGCCCGGGCCGATCGCCAACATCGCCCGAATAACCGGGATACGCCTGGCATGACCACGCTCTATCAGGAACAACAAGCACTTTTGCACCTCCAGCTTACGGTATTGCGATGGCTGCGAGATGGATTGCGCCATAGCGCCGAGCGGCTGCACTGGCCGATAACTGCCAGCGATCTCGACGACCCGGAAGCGGCCGAGCGCTTGGCCGCGCTTAATGACCGTTTCACGAAGCTACAGGATCAACTCGCCGGTGCCATGCGTCACGCCCACACCATGCTCGGCGAACGTTACCGAAGCTACTTCGACGTTGTCACTTGGATGACCCACGAGGGCATCATCACCGCGCCGGAGGTCTGGCTGGAGTTGCGCACACTAAGAAATCAACTGACCCACGATTACGATTGGGAAGCACAAACGGCAGCCCAATATCTCAACGCCGTGCACGACAACATGGGTACCCTGATGGCTATCTTCAAACGCTTTGAAGAAGTATGTAACAAATATGGGCTCCTTCCCGCTGTAGAAGGTAGCGAGTAACCCATGCGCATCGGCTACGATCAAATTGTAAAAGTTCGCCGAGGAAACGCCAAAAGCCTCGGCCCTGAGGTGAGCGGCCCATCTGGCCATGGCGCGTCAAAGCACCTGACATGAGCACCCCACAACCCCGAATCGCTCGTTCCACGCTAATCAATCTGGCTGGAGCAGCAGTACCTGCCGCCCTGCTGTTAATCACGGTCCCCATCTACCTTCACCTCATTGGTGAGGCGCGCTACGGCGTCCTTGCCATAGTCTGGCTGCTTCTTGGTTATTTTGGCATCTTTGATTTGGGTTTTGGCCGAGCGGTGGCCAACAGAATAGCCGCGCTGCGTGATGCACCAACAGAAAAGAGAGAGGAAGTTTTCTGGACTGGATGGTTTATCAGTTTTATCACGGGCCTTCTCGGTGGACTATTGCTTTACGCCATAGGTCATTGGCTATTTGGTAACGTTTTTGTTGTGAGCACAAATCTGCGCGGAGAGGTCGATACCGCGCTACCCTGGCTAGTCTTTGCCCTCCCAATCGCGACTTCTCTATCCCTATTAGCTGGCACATTGGAGGGTAGGCAAGCCTTCCTCTCTATGAATCTGAGCCAACTAGCAGGCACCGTAACCTATCAGCTACTCCCTTTGGGAATCGCCTACGTGGGATATAACAGTCTTGCTGTTTTGATCCCTGCCGCGATATTTGGCCGCTTGGTAAGCGGTTTATTCCTCTTCCGTGCTTGTAAGCATCATATTCCTTTGCAGTCGGTACCACGAATGCGTCTGAGCCTAGTCAAGCCGCTTCTTCGTTATGGCGGGTGGATCACAGCAAACGGTATTACAAGCTCTTTATTATCGGTCGCGGATCGCTTTTTAATTGGTAGCCGAATAGGAATGATAGCCGTCACTGCCTATACCATACCCTACAACATCGTTTTATATTTCACAATCTTCCCTAAAAGTCTACGAATGGCGCTATTCCCAGAGTTTTCTCGATCAATCTCTACAGATGTAGACGAATTATTACGACGGGCTTTATTAACTGTTACCATCTTATTATCTCCATTAATTATCTTGGCAGAACTACTGGCAAAGCCTTTCCTAATCTTCTGGATTGGAAAAACACTCGCACAACAATCTTCACCTGTAGCTGAAATCCTACTACTTGGCGTTTGGCTAGATGCTGTTTCTGGCATTTCAGCCACCTACCTGCAAGGTACAGGACGCCCAGATTTACCAGCCCGATTCAACCTGTGGGAACTTTTACCTTACATGGTTATGCTTTGGTTTGGCATTAATTACTTAGGCATTGTCGGGGCCGCTTGGGCATGGACGATTCGTGTGGGTGTTGATTGTATTTTGCTCATTTTTGCCTCGAAGATGCAGTCTATCGCACCAATAGCCTTCCTGTTTTTCCTGCCTGTGGTAGCAAGCTTCTTTCTCGCTCAATCGCTATCCTACATGAGCCCCACGTACATTGGGCTCGGCGCTCTCCTACTATTAATGACAGCTACGCTTTCTTATACTACCATCCCAAAATCATGGGGCGACGCTCCGGAGAAGCATATAGTATGAGGATCACTTTTCTTCTTCCGGGTCGAGGATGGAAACCCGTCGGCGGTGTAAAGGTCGTTTATGAATACGCTAATTGTCTAGCCCAAAAGGGACACGAGGTTACTGTTGTTCATCCTGCGTTGCTCAATACGGATACCCCAATAAGTCAGTATCCCAAAAAGTTCATAAGATATATGCAAGCTCAAGTGGATCGTAGTTATCTACCTAAGGACTGGTTTCTGGTCGACCCACGTGTCAAGATGCTATGGACTTGGTCTTTGCATCCAAAATATATACCTGATGCAGATGTCATTATCGCAACAGCTTGGCAAACTGCCGAGTGGCTTGCCCGTTATCCAGAGCGCAAAGGGCGGAAATTCTACCTCATCCAGCATTGGGAAAATTGGAACGGCACCCCTCAAGATCGCCTAACAAATACTTGGCGACACCCATTGCAGAAAATCGTCATCGCGCGATGGCTGGAAGAGATTGCAGTCAGATTGGGCACAACAGCAGAGTATATCCCCAATGGCCTAGATTTCACCCGCTTTGGCGTAGACATTCCTATAGAACAACGCCATCCCGCGTCAGTTTTCATGTTGTACCATGAGCAGGAATGGAAAGGCAGCGCCGACGGAATAGAGGCTCTGCAGATTGTGAAAAGCCATACTCCTGAACTTCGAGCTTCTCTCTTTGGCACGTCTCCCAGAAACAGACACCTACCCAAATGGATCGAATATCATCGCCTTCCAAGCCCGTCTCTTCTGCGCAGACTATATAATCAAAGCAGTATATTCCTATCCCCCAGTTGGGCCGAAGGATGGCCGCTGCCACCTGCTGAGGCCATGCAATGTGGCGCGGCCGTAGTTGCGACCGACATTGGCGGGCATCAGGAATTCATTGAAAACGGCGTTAATGGATTGCTCAGACCACCCAAAGACCCTTTTGCTTTAGCAGATGCCGTTTCCTACCTTATCAAAAATCCAGATATTCGCATAAAGTATGCGGTGAGCGGGCATAGCTCTATTCAGCAGTTTACCTGGGAGCGTGCTTGTAGCCGGCTCGGGAAAGTTCTAAGCGGCTCCGAGCGCCTATGATAACAAATCGCCAACCTCGGCCAATCTGCGCAGCCATCGTGGTTAGTTACGAACCTGACCCGACCCTACTTCGCATAAACTTATTGCGCATCGCGTCTCAGGTTGACAAAATATTTCTTGTCGACAACAGTACCAAGTTTTGCGCTAATGATTTTTGCACAGATATTAACCTGCCCCATCTTTATTGCATCCCACTTTCTGAAAATCAGGGTGTCGCGAGCGCTCTCAACCGTGGCATCTGCGCAGCCGCAGCGTATGATGTCAATTTTATTCTATTGCTTGACCAAGATTCCGAGTGTTCTCCAAGCCTCATCAACGACCTCTTAGATGCCTATCAGAGGCTTTTCGAACAGAATGTTCCCATCTCAGCTATAGGTGCTCGATCTATTGACCGAACAACCAACCAAGTATCTAGTCCACTTACTTTTGGCCTTTTAGGGACCAGAGCGCGCCAATGCCAGAAAGACTGTGTTGTTCCTGTTGACTTCCTGATCTCCTCGGGCTCCCTGATTTCTATGGACACAATTGAATTGGTTGGCGGAATGCGAGAGCATCTATTCATTGATCATGTCGACACGGAGTGGATACTGAGAGCTAAATCAAAGGGATTGCAGGCCTATATGGCGTGCGATGCATATATTGTGCATGCAATAGGTGAACGACGGAAACGAGTTTGGGCCGGTCGTTGGCGCAATGCTCCCCTTCACAAACCTTTTCGTTACTACTACGTTTACAGAAATTACTTATTATTATCAAAAGAACGTTATATACCTACAAAATGGAAAGTAATGGAGTTTTTTCGACTTATACAAATGCTGGTCTTCATTATTTTTTTTGGAGATGATCGGGAGGAGTCATTTAAGTTTATCGTTCGTGGCATAGCAGATGGACTGGCCGGCCGTAGTGGCAGGCTTGCCACACATTGAGCCGATTATTTATGAATATAGCCATAATGGAATGCAATATATTTGGCTGCATTTCGGGCCATAGAAACAGGCCATAGCGAAATCCGTCGCCACCCCAAAAACTTTAACTCCCCTATTGCGTAGCGTAATCCCTCGCCCCCAGCCCCACCGAACTCTCTTGCAATCCATTTTTGCGAGCCATGAAATGCTCCAATATCTCGGTATCTTTTAACCTCCTGTTTTATAGAATAATTATGGGAATGATAACAAATTGGAGTTTCGGAATATGCAATACACCAGCCAGCCAGGAGCATTTTTGCGCCAACGTAGAGGTCTTCACTAACCTTGACATCCTCAGGAAAGCCTCCGGCGTCCCGTAATGCATCTGCTCGATACGCCGAACACGAGTCCGAGAGAAAAGCTGTCTTTATTCCTAGCTTCTTACGATCGTCAAGGCAACGGACCTGACTCACTGGCGGGTAGTTAAAGTATCTCGAAAACTTTGCAAATATATTGGCATCAAGGTGTGGAATCTGGCGCCCGCAAACTGCGCCTACCCGCGACTCCTCAAAAGCATTAAGCAAATTTCGGAGAGAATTCGCAGACGAAAAATAAGCATCCTGGGTAACATAAACATAAAACGTATACCCTGGATTTTGCCGAAATGCCATTTCCCTTGTCTTACCATGACCAAAGTCTGCCTTCTCGATAACCTGCAAACGCACTTCGGGAAACAATGCATTAACCATCGCCGCGCTACCATCACTTGAGCTCGAGTCAATTACTAGTACATCATGCTCGATATCCTGCGCAGCCATTGAACGCAGCAAGCGCTCTAAATCGTTTCGTCCGTTATAACTCGGTACAATACAGAGTACTGTATTTCTTGCAGCATTCGCATTACTGTTCCTGCTTGATGCTGTGTTAGAGCGCCATTTTTGCCTCCTGTTATGCTCCGGTACTGGGACAAGACCTTTGAAAACGCGAAGCGTCTGTCTACAGACTTGCTCCGAGGAATAGTTCCTTTCCACGTCTCTGCGAGCGGCCGTCCCCAGCTTGCGGCGAAGCTGCACATCTTTAGCTATACGATCAATAGCATCAGCGAGTGCGGACACATCACGCGGAGGTACGAGCCAGCCGTTTTTATTGTGCTGAATGAGCTCTCTGCATCCAACAACATTGGTGGTGATAATTGCACGTCCGGTAGCCATTGCCTCGAGCAAGACCTTTGGAATGCCCTCCCGGTGCCAAGTTGGAAGACAAAAGATGTTACACTGCCCAATCACCGCGCTCATGTCGTGCCGATCACCAAGCCATTCCACGATTCCGGCAGCGTGCCAACTTTTTAAATCCGCTTCGGAGATGGCCGCGGAATGCTGATGATCGACACCACCAGCCAACAAAAAACGGTAGGATCTACCTTCAGCGCGCAGCGCACTCGCCGCAGCAATGTAAACTCGAATGCCCTTCTCTTCTATCATACGCGCAGCAAGAAGTACCGTTATTGGTTCGCCGACCGGCTCTTGCTGCCTAGGAAACTCCTCCAAATTAACGCCAGCGCCCTTGATGACAATCCCACCACCACGCAAAGCACCAATTTGCTGCAACTCGCAGAGATCCTCTGTGTTTTCAAAAATAACAACGCTTCCGCGGGGATTAAGTAAATGACGTAATGCTTTTCTAAGCAAAGGGCGGATTAGCCGCGCCTTCCTATCCTCACCCGCGAACACATAACCCAGCCCCACAGGCGCATTGACAACTTTCGTACCAGGCGAACCTAACAGCACTGCAATGGTGCCAAGGGCGGTTTCAAGTTTGAAGTGCAACACCCGCATATAACTCTCTGACTTGCTGCGCCATAACTTCGGCAGGTGTCCGAAATCCCAGACATTTCCTGGG
>NZ_JAVRKK010000111.1:0-7194 GCF_031962545.1 Candidatus Igneacidithiobacillus taiwanensis | reverse complement strand
CGCCTCCCCAAGATTTCTCACTCCCGTCAGTCCTTCCAACGGGTAGCATAATGGTGAGGCAACGACCCCGCACGGGTAGCAAATCTGATGAGTCAATGCGCCGAAAAAATCACAATATCTCTGATTCTTCTGTCGGGGTACGAACATATTGGTGTTGGAGCAAAAATCCTTTGAAGCGCAAGGGAGCAGGTGCTAGGCGCTTGCCTTTTCGGTGGACCAAATGCCAGGCGCGCTGTAAGGGGAACCCCTCCACCCGCAGTACGCGTAAATACCCTGCCTCGATTTTGGTAGCAACGCTATGTCGGGCGACGACGGCAATACCCATTCCCACCTTGACCGCTTGTTTGATGGACTCGTTATTGTTCATAATCACTTGGTCCTGGATGCGCAGATCATGATCGGCAAAATAGCGTAGAACAGCTTCCCTGGTTCCCGATCCTGGTTCTCGCAACACGAAGGTTTCTTCCACCAGGCGCTCTAAGGGGATTTGGGACTGCCATACCAACGAATGATCCGCCGCTGCAACCACCACAAGATCATTTCGGTGAAAAGATAGCGCCGTTAGATCCATGGTCTGGGGAGGTTCACCCATAATAGCCATATCGATATCATTGCGTCCCAGGCTTTCCAAGACCTCTTGCCGATTAGCAATATTCAATCGGATTTGGATATGGGGGTGATGCATACGAAATCGAGCGAGAAGCTCTACTGCAAAGGCATTTGCTGCTGAAGTAACGGCAATGCGGATTTGACCGTCAT
Organism: Candidatus Igneacidithiobacillus taiwanensis; assembly: GCF_031962545.1. NCBI lineage: Bacteria > Pseudomonadati > Pseudomonadota > Acidithiobacillia > Acidithiobacillales > Acidithiobacillaceae > Igneacidithiobacillus > Candidatus Igneacidithiobacillus taiwanensis. The sequence continues at coordinate 6,435 of NZ_JAVRKK010000111.1, read as the reverse complement.
CCACATCTCGCAAATGCTCCAAAGAGCGGGCTAACTCTTCTAGTTCCAGACTGATTCTACTGCCTGCACGGAGGACTTCTGTACCGGCCGTGGTCAGGAAAACCTTCTTGCCTACCTGTTCTGTTAACGCCAAGCCAATCTCTTGCTCTAGTTTGCGTACTTGGACATAGACCGCTGATTGGGTCAGGTGCAAACGGCTGGCTGCCTTGGTGTAGGAACCGGTTTCTCCCACCATAGACAAAATATCCAATTGTCGTAGGGTAATGTTGTTCATTTTATGCCTCTATTGGAATGATTGAATGGTGTTCTACATCAGGACTCTTGGCAAGTCTAGAGAATAATTTAAATTTCTAATTATAACTATAATATATAATCGTTTTTATAGATGATTCCATGGGTATACAGTAACGATACTTTTCCACACATGGAGTTTTCGGATCATGGATCAATCATCTCGTTATGCTGACTTGTCTCTGCGCGAGGAAGACCTTATCGCGGGGGGGAGACATATCCTGGTTGCGTATAAGATGAAGCCCAAGACTGGCTATGGCTACCTTGCTTCTGCAGCGCACTTTGCTGCGGAATCATCCACAGGCACCAACGTCGAAGTCTCCACCACCGATGATTTTACCAAAGGTGTAGACGCCTTGGTCTATTTTATTGACGAGGCAAAAGAGGATATGCGAATTGCCTATCCGCTAGATCTGTTTGATCGTAATATCACCGATGGTCGGATGATGATCGTGTCCTTTCTTACGCTGGCGATCGGCAATAACCAGGGAATGGGCGATATTGAACACGCCAAGATGATCGATATCTATTTCCCTGAGCGGGCCATCCAGCTGTTCGACGGCCCCAGCAAAGACATTTCTGACCTGTGGCGCATCCTGGGTCGGCCCCTCAAAGATGGCGGTTATATTGCCGGAACCATCATCAAACCCAAGTTAGGACTACGCCCAGAACCCTTTGCCGAAGCCGCGTACCAGTTCTGGCTTGGGGGGGATTTCATTAAAAATGACGAGCCCCAGGGCAATCAGGTCTTTTCTCCTTTGAAAAAAACCATTCCTTTGGTGGCCGACGCCATGAAACGGGCCCAAGACAAAACTGGTCAGGCCAAGATCTTTTCTGCCAATATCACTGCTGATGACCATTACGAAATGTGCGCCCGCGCCGATTTCATTCTGGAGACTTTCGGTCCGGACGCCGACAAGGTAGCCTTCCTGGTGGATGGTTTCGTGGGTGGCCCTGGCATGATCACCACTGCCCGTCGGCAATATCCGAACCAGTACCTGCATTACCATCGCGCCGGTCATGGCATGATCACCAGCCCCTCCTCCAAGCGCGGTTACACCGCCTTCGTGCTGGCAAAAATCGCCCGTCTGCAGGGCGCCTCCGGCATTCATGTGGGTACCATGGGTTACGGCAAGATGGAAGGAGAGAACGACGATCGCAATATCGCCTATATGATCGAGCGTGATGAATGCCAGGGACCAGTGTATTACCAGAAGTGGTATGGCATGAAACCCACCACTCCCATCATCTCCGGTGGCATGAATGCTCTACGCTTGCCCGGGTTTTTTGAAAATCTGGGTCACGGTAACGTGATCAATACTGCCGGCGGCGGTTCCTATGGTCACATCGATGGTCCGGGTGCAGGCGCACAATCCTTGCGCCAAGCTTATGAATGCTGGAAAGCCAAGGCTGATCCCATCGAATGGGCCAAGGAGCATAAAGAGTTTGCTCGGGCCTTTGAATCGTTTCCCCACGATGCTGACAAGCTCTATCCCGGTTGGCGCGACAAGCTTAGTACCCATCGCTGAGTTTGGCCCCAACTTCTTCATCCCCGGGTTCTCCTCGGGGATGATTTGCGCTGGCCACCCAATAGAAGGAATCTGACATGACCAAGGAAAACCGGCTGGCAGCCTATCAGATCGTCCAGGAGCCTTTCTACCAAGCCATCGCTGACGAAGTGGAACTGTTCACTGCTGCCTATGAAAAACGTTTACCGGTAATGATCAAAGGACCCACGGGGTGTGGCAAGTCTCGCTTTGTGGAGTACATGGCATGGCGCCTGGGAAAACCCTTGATCACCGTTGCCTGTAATGAAGATATGACTGCAGCAGACCTTGTGGGTCGTTGGTTGCTGGATGTGGATGGTACACGTTGGTTGGACGGTCCCTTGACCCTGGCGGCACGCTATGGCGCCATCTGCTATCTTGATGAGATCGTGGAGGCACGACAGGACAGCACCGTTGTTATTCATCCTCTTACGGATCATCGCCGTCAGTTGCCCTTGGATAAAAAAGGAGAGCTCATCAACGCTCACCCGGATTTTCAACTGGTGATTTCCTATAACCCGGGTTATCAGTCTGTAATGAAGGATCTCAAACAATCGACAAAACAGCGTTTTACGGCTTTTCGTTTTGATTATCCTTCCGCTGACCTGGAGGCAGAGATCCTGATCCGCGAAACCGGGGTGAATATAGATACCGCCAAAAAACTCGTGGAGTTGGCCCAGGTTGCTCGGCGACTCAAAGGGCACGGACTGGAGGAGGGGATATCCACGCGTTTACTGGTCTACGCTGCACAGTTGATTGATGACGGTGTTGTCCCTAGTCGTGCCTGTCGCATGGCTTTGATAGACCCGCTGACCGACGATGAAGACATGCAAAACACCTTGGATCACGCTAGCAATGCCCTCTTTGGCTGAATCCAATCCGGATTCGAACAAAGATCCGGAGATGCTGCCCATCGTATCCTTGGTGCAAGCACAAAACGCTCTGGATTGTGCATTTCCTGCTGTGCAACGGATCTTTCCAGATTGGCTGGAACAAGTCCAGATCCGTTGGTCTGCGGCCCAAATCACTGCGAGTTTGGCGGCGGCGCGTACCCTTTGCCGGCTCGGTCGTGGCGAAGAGCCTGTCCTTGCCTTCTTGGAATCATGGCCTCAAATCGAACAAATACTAGGTGCAGAGAGTCTCTCACTGGTAATGGATGGAATCCACTTTCTCCATCACTCTCCCAATGGTTCCACTTTGGTGCTTTTTTTGACTGGTCTTCCCGAGATCGCGGCAATCCTGGAAAGTAGGGAGCGGCTGCAGGAGTATCTGACACTGATTCGTGAGATCGCCGAAAAAAGTCGCCAGTCTATTCATGGACGAGATAGTTTTCTTCCTAGCGCCGCACTTCCAGAATTCCTGGGCACGGCGCCGCGGGCATTGCAGCATGTAAGTCTGGGCGGTTTGGCCACATGGGCGCGATTCGGGCTCGACCACTATGCAAAAAATCCCGATCGACAGGCTGATTATTTTGCTCTGCAGAGCGCTGACAGTCGTGCCATATTGCAGAGTCAACGAAGGGGGACCCTGCTTGCTACCGTGGAGCGCCAATTGGAATGCTCCTTGCGGGGACTCTGGGATTTGTCGTTACCTTTGCTGCCTTTTTCAGCAAGCTTCCATCAACTACGCAAGCCGTACCCCTATTGCGATGCCCTAGGTATCCATGTGCCCGACGTCCTGGAGCCTGTTAATGGGGTATCTGGACTGGATCAATATCGGCTTATGGTCGCTCACATGGCAGGGCACCGGCGTTATAGCCAGCCGCTGTTGGCGGATAATTTGAGTCCCTTTCAGCGCCTCTATTTGGAAGTTGTCGAAGACGCACGCATCGATTTTCTTCTGCTACGTCGCTATCCAGGACTACGGTCAACGTTGCTGGCACTACATCCCCATCCTCTGGAAGATGCCTGTGATCCAAAACACCTGTCGTGCATTCGCCATCGTCTGATCCTGTTTTCTCGTGCCGTGCTGGATCCGGATCATGGTTACCAGGACGCCACCTTGTTGGCGTATGTTCAGCGTTTTTTGCAAATTCTTGCAGAGCACGAGGGTTCCACGCAGGCCATGGCGCAGTTTGCGGGAGACTTCCTTAGCGCTACGCGCCTGGCTAGCGATGGATTTGCCAAGGTTCATTTTGCCGAGACCGAAGCTCCATACCGTGACGATAATCGTCATTTATGGCGTTTCATCGATGCAGACCAGGAAGAAGACGAAACAACGGCCCCCAACATTCCTGCGGCTCCGAACGAAAATAGCGGAATCATGCATTTCTACCCGGAATGGGATTTCCATAGCCATAGTTATCGGCCCCATTGGGTGACCCTGTACGAACATCTTCATCCCCAAGGTGACGCCCGCCGCATCGATACCTTGCTTCGCAAACACGATGCCCTTGCCAGAATGATGCAACGTCTGCTGGACAGTCTGATTCCCCAAGGGCGGGAACGCCTGCGACATCAGGAGGATGGGGCAGAGTTGGATCTCGACTGGGCCCTACGCTCCTTCATTGCGTATCGAGGCGGTCAGAACCCGGATCCCCGCATTCAGGAGTCAACCCGACCCGTCCGCCGGGATCTTGCCATTAGCCTGCTGTTGGATCTTTCTGCTTCACTCAACGATCGCTTGCCGAGTACTGGTGAGCAAAGCGTTTTAGACTTGGCCGTGGAGGCTGTGACATTGTTGGCTTGGGCCATCAATCGCCTAGGAGATCCCTTTGCCATAGCGGGTTTTCATTCCAATACCCGTCATGAGGCTCGCTACTGGCACATCAAAGGCTTTGAAGAACCTTGGTCGGTGGCGGGACGTGCCCGGTTGGCTGCCCTGGAAGCGGGTTTTTCCACTCGAATGGGAGTGGCCCTGCGTCATGCCGGTCACTATCTTGCTGGCCAGAACAAAGAGAAGCGTTTGTTGTTATTACTTACCGATGGCGAGCCCGCGGATGTGGATGTGGACGATCCGGAATACTTGGTAGCCGATACTCGCGAAGCTGTCCGAGAATTGAAAACCCAGGGAATCTTTTGTCATTGTATTAGTTTGGACCCCCACGCCGATGGGTATGTGAGCAAAATCTTTGGCAATCACTTCAGTATTATTGACCACATAGAAAAACTTCCCGAAAAACTACCAGAGATTTTTTTCTCTCTCTTACGGTAAAAATCGTGCTTACAATTGACATTTTGGCCTACTTGAGGTAACCAAGCAATAGTGAATCATTCCGTCACAAGTTACCAAGCGTATGGCGTAACCTGCCTTCTCAAGACTCAAGGATTCCTGGATGATTTTCACAGGTTTTTTTGTGGGGATCGGGGATGAAAAAAGGAAGAGAGAAGGCTATTTATTGGTGACAGCAAATTGAGGAGCAGAGTCGCATCTGGTTAAAGACAGGGAGTACTGTGCGCGAGAAAGAAAACTAATGGTTTTGCAGAACTTCCCGCAGTCTCAAACTTCTTGAGGAATAAGTAGAGTTGAGGTAAATTATGCGAAGTGCTGTTGTTATCGCGCGAATCGACCGAAGTTTGCTCGATTTTCCAGTCTTTGAGCTTGGCCCCAAGGACGGCCATGGTCGAAATATAATTCTTCGAGAATCAATATCGGACAAAGAAGCGGCAAGCATACAAGCTGCCCTACACCGAACGAACTTGCGCCGCTCTCTGATCGATCAATTGAAACAGGTATCTTTTTCAATCTGCGGAACCAGATTTGCTATACAGCATACGGATAACCTCGTTGACAACGTCACAATCAAGATCATTTTGCAAGGAAATCACGTACTCTGTACCGGAAATGGACGCTTCATTAGTGAGCTGTTCCCTGGGACTGTATACCTTCTTGATAATAAAAAACATCATGGTACCAAGCCTAGATCACGTCATTCCCTGGAACCTTTAATCTTTCTCTCTGCAGGGCTGTCCATCCCCTACTCTTATCGAGAAATTATTGCCAGAACCTCTCCCTTTTAGCTGTGAGGAGACATAACAGGAAGTGGGGCCAGTTTGTTATAAGCAGATGTTAATCAGCGTGCAAAAGGGATCAAGTTGGGGGGGTGGAAACAGCGTCAAAAATGACCACTACCATTCTGGATCGCCTTACCCATCATTGCGACATCCTCGAAACTGGTAATGATTCCTACTGCTTCAAAAAACGGAGCTCTACCCCCTCTAAAACCGGTCAATTTTCAACGCTGATTGACATGCAGTGCCCTGGCAGCGCTGCCAGTTCCACCTGCAACAAAACGCCGGTCAGTTCGTGACTCGTCAGGAGGCGAAAAAAACGGTGGCCGCCCAAATGCGCGCCATCTTCAATGCCCCGGACAAGAGGGAAGCCGAACGGCTCTTGCGAATCGCTCTGGAGGCGTGGCGCAAGGAACACCCGAAGCTTGCCCAATGGGCCGAAGAGGCCATTGCCGAGAGCCTGACCGTCTTCGACTTCCCGGACTCTCACCGTGTACGGCTACGCACCACCAACGGCCTGGAGCGGATCAACCGCGAGCTGCGACGACGTAAGCGGTCGCTGAGCGGCGTTCTTTTCTAGGACCTGCCCAGTCATCATGCTGTTGCCCTTTGGATGCATTCTGGAGGGTAGGATGAAGCAAGAAAGC
>NZ_JAVRKK010000110.1:0-7279 GCF_031962545.1 Candidatus Igneacidithiobacillus taiwanensis | reverse complement strand
AGCACCTTGGCCAATGGCCAACACCTGCTGTTGCCAGAAGAAATCCTGGAAGGCTGGGATACCACCTTGCCTACGGAGGTTGATCCGCAGGCCGTCATTGCCCTCTATGCCGATCATGCCACCCATGAGCAGTTTCCTGCGGAGATCAAGACCGACCTGGACCTGGAACGCCTGCCTTCGGGGAAATTTGCCACCAACGACTTGATCCTGACCTTGGGAGCGATGGCCTATAATCTCCTGCGCAGGATCGGCCAGAATACCCTTCTCGGACCCGATGCACCTCCTCGCCATCCGGCCAGGCGACGTCGTGTCAAAACGGTGATTCAGGAAGTCATCCTCCAAGCGGCCCGTGTGGTTCATCATGCTCGTCAGTGGATCCTTTCCTTTCCCGAAAATACCCCCGGGTTCTTTGCTTTCGAGCGCATTTATGCCGCCTGGTCGGCACCCTGAATCCCGGTACGATTCCCATTGGATCTTCAGGTACCCTCCGTCTCTACGGGGGAAGGATCGACTTTGCCCCAATGGTTTCACTCCTGAAATCACCTCGAAAAACCTGCCTTCCGCAAGGGCTCATCGGGCTTTTCCAGAGTAAAATGCCGCGGATCGGCGCTCCTGAGCCACCTGCAACCACCATACAATCCTTATCAGCTCACGAGCAAAACCTAGGCCACGGATTCAGGTGTTTAACAACAGACCAACGTTGGAAGAATCGGGGCTTTTCGAGGCGCCTTATAGCAGCATCGGGTAACAATACATCTCGATCCTTCATCAGCAGGAGCTTCAGCTTGCAAGGCAACGCGTTGGTGGTAGATAATTTTTCCATGGCCCAATTATACACTAGATAGCCAGCTTTTTAAGGAAAATATCGCTATACGGCGCTATTTCTCCACCCCATTAAGGCTGAAGGATGCTTAATGAAACAGTCATCGACAGCAGCAGTTCATCAAAACAAGTTTTCAAGCAACGCCTTACGCAAGGGTGTCTGTGACACGCTGCTGTGCAAATCGGCTTTACTCATCCCCTTGTTACTCTCGCCCGCAATAGCAATGGCGACCCCGCAAATAATCACCGGCGGTGGCACTGTTACCAATGTTTCAGGAAATCAGAGTACCAGTGGCATCACGGTCGAGCAATCAACTCTGGATATTGCGTCTGGATCTGGACTTGGGAGTGGCCCGTTAAATTTACAGAATGGCGCTTTGCGTACATCTGGTAGTAGCACCATCAATAATAGTATTGTACTTGATCCTGGAGCAGCGCCAGCAACCATCAATCCACCTTGCGGGGAATCCTATTGCTACGGCGTTGGCGATAGCATGAACTTGAATACTACAGGTAACACCTACGTCAGCACCCCTTCCTTGTTGAATCAACTCAATTTTCCAAGTAATAACAAATCCATCGGAATATGGCTACCACAAGATTGGACAACCGATTATATGACAGGAATGCAGTCAGCCATGAATCAGGGCTACGCACCTGTACTGTTTGACTATTATCTAGGCGATCTTGGTTCCATGGGGAGTAACGCATGGAGCTATGTACAACAAAACGCCAACGCATGGCTTGCCAACACCCAACAACTAGCCAACTATTTATCGACTCTCCACGGAACAGTCACTGTTGTGTTGCAGCCAGAGTTCAATGTCCAAGGAGTGGGTAATCAGCCGCAGTTTGGCAAATGGCTCGCGGAAGCAGCCCAAATCTTGAAGAAAGCGCAACATCCAGGACTCACCATTCTGGTAAGCGCGGGAGTCGGGGATTTCGGTGATTACGAAGGAAGAACCGAGGATGCCTCCGATTGGTCCTACTTCTACCCTTCTTTAATCGTGGCAGCTCCCTATCTGGATTTCATTACCTTTCAGGAAATGCGTGGTGCCACTCCGGGAGGACAAGTGGAAACCGCCCAGCAGGAAGGTATGAGCACTATCGCTGGCAGAGTCATTGCTTTTTCCAGATATTTGCAAGCGACTTATAACAAGCCATTGCTACTCGGGTATATCATGATGGACCCGTACTCTCCACCAGGCGACAGCGAGAATTGGAGCGCTATCGCCGCAAAAGCATATACTGAAATCCTGCAAATCTCTCCGGAACTGGCACAGCAGGGCGTTTTCGGCAGCATGGCAATGGAGCTTTTCAATAACAATGATCATGCTACCGAAACAGGTCAAGAAGATTATTTTGGAATATCTTCTGATTATTACGGTCTCGTAAATAGTAACGGGCCAGCAGGCAGCGCCGCCATAGGAAACGGACCGTACACCCTCAATGCAAATGGAGAGGCTTGGGTAAATGGGACAGCCAACGCCGGAACCGTGCAAGACATCCATAATGGCGGCACCTTTGATACCGATGGCAATGCGGATACATTCACAGGAACCATCTCCGGCAATGGGGGCTTGTTTGTCGTAGGCGGAGGAAGCGCCACCCTTACAGCAAACAACACCTATACAGGCAACACCTACATTGAAGATTCTACGCTCTTACAACTGGGTAATGGGGGGACCTCTGGTAGCATTCTAGGCAACGTGCTGGACGATGGGGTACTTTCCTTTAACCGTTCTGACGACATTGTATTCCCAGGAGAAATCAGCGGATTGGGAATGGTTTGGCAGCAGGGCCCCGGAACTCTCCAATTGACAGGGAACAACAGCTATTCCGGCGGTACCGTGATTACTGGCGGAACGCTTGGCATTGCCAACGGTAGCGCCATCGGAACGGGGGATCTGGTGATGGACGGTGGGACCCTGGAGACAACCGCCGCACAGAATGATTCCTTTTTGACCATTTTGGATAGCGATGGAGGAACGATCAATACGGATGGCAACGATGATGTTTTCAGCAATAACGTCATCAATAATGGAGGCTCCCTGGCGGTAGTTGGGGGCGGCTCTCTCATCCTGAATGGCCCCACAAACAGTGCAACAGAAACCATGATTGGCGGCCTCCAGGACACGAAAAGAACACTGCTGGAGGTAGGAGATCTCGATCATCCTACAGCAACCTTGCAAAGCCCGGTCCTGGTTACCCCTGCAGGAACATTGCGTGGGCACGGTACGATCGACGGGAACGTGGTCAACGATGGAGTGGTATTCCCTGGTGGTAGCATGGGGATACTTACCATTAACGGAAACTATTCGCAGGCACCCAATGGCACCTTGGTAATCGAGGTGAACCCGAATAGCAAAACGCCCGTTCCCAGTATCAATAATGATGAACTTTCTATAACAGGTAGCGCATCATTGGCAGGCGACTTGGGTGTGCAGGAAGATAATGGAACCACCCCAAACCAATATTATGTTGGACAGCAATACACGATACTGACCGCATCCAATGGGGTAACTGGCAAATTCTCGTCCATAGTGAACGCGAACTCTCCATACAGTCCTTTTATCATGCCAACTCCGGTATACGGCTCCAACCAGGTAAGCATGGTCATCATGCCGACACCGGCACCTGCGCCAAGCCCTGCTCCAGCGTCGAACCAATCGCAAGATCCCAATGATCTAGCGTATCGTAGTGGTAGGGCAGTGATAGACAGTCCTTACATCATCAATAGCACCCTTTTTTCTACCCTGGGCACGCTTCTGGATGGAGCGCAGCAGATCTACCCGGGCGAATTCACCCATAGCCGCTTGGGGCCTTGGGCCAAAGGCTTTGGCGGATTTGGTAACGCCTTTGGAGCTTCTGTCGAAAACTACGGCGGAGTCGCTGGTTATGGCTTTGCCGTTAGCGGGAGCCTCACCCTGGGAGCTGCTTTTGCTGGTAGCGATACAAGTACCACGACTTCGACGTCGATCACCTGGCAAAACGATAACACCCAAAGTTTCGGCGGTTTTCTTTATGCCGTTGACACGCAGGGAAATCTGCGGATTTCCGGAACGATGGGGGGCGGCTCCCTGCAAGAAAACAGTACCAGGAACCTTTACACGCTCCATCAAAGTGCTGCGGGCTCTACGGATGGGTGGTATTTTGGTACTGGTCTGCAAGTGCAGTATCTAATTCCCATGGGGGACACATTCCTGATGCCCTATGGTCAGGCTAGCTACCTGCACACAAGCCTTGGCGGATATACAGAAAAAGGTACAGGTATCCTAAATCTCCATTACGGATTCCTGAATACCAATCTCGGTTCACTCTCTGGTGGATTCCGCATTGGGAAAGACATCCGTGGTTCTGTTGTGACCATCGTGCCGTGGGTGTCTTTGGGAGCTACCGGATACGCAGGAGCCCGTCATGCCACGCAGACCTACACACTGGGGGTCTTGAATGCGACGGAAACTGCCATTGCTGCCCCTGCAGCAACAGGAGATGTTGGGGCAGGCATTACCTTTCAGGGAACGCATACTCCATGGACGGTTAAAGTCGGTTATAACGGCCAATATGCACCAAGCGCAACGATAAGCACATTTGATTTACTGGCATCATATCGATGGTAACTAATTGACCGGGGCTGCGGTTGGTCGATTATCCCGGCTCATGACGACTGGGCAGAAGCCTCCAAGCGGTCTGCGGAAGACCGGAACTGGCGGCGCGGGTTTTCTGGAGTGGTCGGCCAAGATAGCAAGAATTAGGGCATCATAATCACAAAGGAGATTCTTTATGGATCGAGTTCGTAAGGCCGTTTTTCCCGTTGCCGGTCTAGGGACCCGCTTTTTACCCGTGACTAAGGCGAGTCCCAAGGAAATGCTGCCCATCGTGGACAAGCCGCTCATCCAGTATGCCGTCGAGGAGGCCATTGCGGCGGGCTGCGATCAATTGATTTTCATCACAGGCCGGGGCAAACGGGCCATTGCGGATCATTTCGATGTTTCCTACGAACTGGAGGTTGAACTGGAGAAAAAGGGAAAAAAGGCCCTCCTGGAGCAAGTCCGCGCCATTGTCCCCAGTCATGTGAGTGTCATCCATCTGCGTCAACCCTATCCCCTGGGGTTGGGTCACGCTGTCCTCATGGCCCGCCCGGTGGTGGGAGACGAGCCCTTTGCCGTGCTCCTCGCTGATGATCTCATGCTTGCCAGCCAACCCGTCCTCTCCCAAATGGTCGAGCAACATCGTCGCTATCAAGCAGGAATCCTGGGCGTGGAGGAAATTCCGCTGGAGCATAGCACCCGCTATGGCGTCGTCGAGGCGAGGCCCTGGGATGAGTCGATTTTCCAGGTCAGTCGCATTGTGAAGAAACCCCAACCAGTCGACGCGCCATCCAATCTTGGCGTGGTCGGCCGCTACATCCTGCCCGCCCGGATTTTCCATTTCCTGGAACATACTGCCCAAGGGGCCGGTGGCGAGATTCAACTGACCGATGCCATTGCCAAACTCCTCGGGGAGCGACAGGTGCTTGCCTACCGCTTCCAGGGCCAGCGTTATGACTGCGGCGACAAATTGGGATACCTGCAGGCCACCATTGCCTTTGCCCTTCGTCATCCTGAAGTGGGAGAGGCATTCCAAAAATACTTAACGGAACAAGTGAACACTTGACCGAATTTCTAATATGGTGTTGCCGAAGTCTCGAGTTTGAAATGCCATTAGGACGACCAGTAACAACAGATTTACGCCAAGATCGGGAGTGATGATGACAGTTTTAGATGCTCTTCTAAAGTTGATGGTAGAAAAGAACGGTTCCGACCTGTATCTATCCGTTGGCTTCCCACCCTCTATGAAGATTGACGGAAAAATGGTGCCTGTCCATTCTGAGTCCATCAACTCCAGCATGAGTGTGTCCCTGGCCAAGGAAATCCTTGGCGACCAGGAAAGCTTGCAGAACTTCTTGCAGGAGAAAGAGGTGAATATGGCGATCTCCCGGATAGGCCTGGGGAGATTTCGCGTTAATGGCTTTTTCCAGCGTAACGAAATCGCTTTTGTGATCCGGTCCATCAAGACGCAGATTCCCACCCTGGACCAGTTACAGTTGCCAGAAGTGTTGAAGTCTCTGGCGATGTCGGCTCGCGGCCTCATCCTTTTTGTTGGCTCCACGGGGTCCGGTAAGAGTACTTCCCTTGCAGCCATGATCCAGCACCGGAATCAGACTTCTGCTGGTCATATCCTCACCATCGAGGACCCCATCGAATATTTGCACCATAACCAGAAGTCTTTGGTGAACCAACGGGAAGTCGGGCTGGATACCAAGAGCTACAAAGAAGCTCTGGAGAACGCGCTGCGGGAAGCACCAGACGTAATCCTGATTGGGGAAATCCGGTCCATGGATACCATGGAACATGCCATTGCCTATGCAGAAACCGGGCACCTTTGTCTTTCTACGCTCCATGCCAACAACGCGAACCAGGCCATTGACCGGATCATCAACTTTTTCCCGCCAGAACGCCGCCAACAAACATTGATGGATCTGTCCCTGAATATCCGGGCGATCATCTCGCAACGGTTGCTGCCCAAAAGGGGTGGCGGGCGGATTGCGGCGGTAGAAATCCTCATCAATACGCCAACCATTTCCGATCTGATCTACCGGGGAGAAATTCAATCGCTGAAGGAAACCATGAAAAAACCCAATGAGGTTAGCATGAGAACCTTTGACCAGGATCTGGTGCGGTTGTATATGGAAGGGTTGGTGGCGTATGACGACGCTATCCGCGCCGCCGACTCGCAAAATGATTTGCGGCTTGCCATTCGTACCGAGTGCCAGAAAAGAGGCTTACCGGACCCAGGCAGTAGTGCAAGCTCCACTAAGGAAGGCTGGTCCATCAAATAAAGCACGGAAGAATGGTTGCGCTTTTTTTGGAAAATTACCCGGTGGTCTCAAGTTTAAGGTAGCCTAAAATGTGTGGAAATTCTCGTATGGATATAATGAACCTATATGGTGGACCCACTGGCCAAGACAGATAGAGGGGGACTTTAACCTTAAGAGACTGCGGAAAAATCTGCAAAAAACTTTGGATTTCTTCCTGACCGTCTAAAATTTTGCTCGGTTGAGCCTCTTGCCAGTCCCGCTTTCGCCGTTTTCCCCCATTTCCCTGCCCATTTTCTGGATTCTGGACGCAGCTCTCCCATCACGCCACTCCCAGTCGTGCCATGCGCACCAGATTGTATGCGGTGGCCACAAGGGAGAAGTGCAGGCTGACCCGCTCCAGGCCACGGAATCGGGTTTTCCGCATTCCGCCCACGGTCTTCATCCAGCCGAAGATGGACTCGATCCGTTTACGCACATGAATACTCATGGCGTAGCCGGCATGGCGGGTCGTGCGCCCGTCGATGGCCGAGCCCTTCCGTTTCCGGGCCACATGGGGAGTGACGTTCCGGTCGCGGAGATCCTGGACAAAGCGGTGGC
>NZ_JAVRKK010000109.1:0-7315 GCF_031962545.1 Candidatus Igneacidithiobacillus taiwanensis | reverse complement strand
CCCCCAGGAGATCTGCCCATGCCCAAGGACATCGAGCGCCTGCGACGCAGTCCGGCAGACTACTACTACGGTTTCACGGGGCCGACGGACTATCGCTTGGCGCGCCTGGGGGCCTTTGCCGTGATAAACGGGGCCAAAGGACTCCGTATGGATGCCTACTCCGACCAAGGGACGGAAGACGACGTGCTGGCCATGATCTACGCCAATGGGTACGGTGTGCCGCGCAACATCCCCTTGGCGGAAAAGTACGCGTGTCATACCGGAGTGGCGCCTCTGGAAACGGCGCGCCGTTTGGCCCATTTGGAAGCCATGGGCACAGCCCTAGCCCGGGGGAAAAAGGTCAAACCCTACGACACGTGCGACGATATCACGAGTGGCATGAGTGCGCGTAATTGTAGTTTCATTACCCGGACGTTAAATGACAAAAAACGTGAGATCAAGCTTGGCATGATCGGGGCAGGCATGCCCGCGAAGCAGCGAGCGGCCTTATGGAACTACTGGAAATCTTATAAAAAATTTGTGACATTTTATAAAGAAGAGACCTATCCCTATTATACTTTCGGTAGTGCCGACTGGGCGAACGTCCGACTCGCAGAGGAAGAAGAGGACGTTTACGACCAATTTTTTGTGCAGTTAGAAGACCTGCGCAAGGATCGCGTGCCCAAGGTACGCGAGGACGAGGTCGAGGCGGCGGAATCTCGGTTGAACCAGGAATACGCGCAGCTACTGACAATGCTGCAGGCGCCCTGCAAGCACCTGACGGAGAGACAATTGGAGGTGTGCGAACATCGGCCATCACCACAGACGATACGGAAGATCGAGCGGCAGTGGCTGCGCTACCGCGAGGCCGCTTTGCGCTTTGCCAAGCTCTACCGACCGCAGATCGACCCGCAGCGTATCCAGTATTGGACGGCCATCGAGCAGACGAAGTGGTTGCAGGATCTGCGAGAAGCGTACACGCTGCCCAACGACTGACCTGCCTTGTCCGGCAGAAAAAAGTCCGTAGCGCACCGGACGCAAAAGGCCCACGCGGCGGACGATGGGAGACGCGAGACTCTGCGGATGGACGACGCGGTACGAGCGCGGGATCGGAAATGGGCGCTGTGGAGAACTGGAGCACCCGTCGGATACACACTAGACGCACGGAGACCGTGTTCGGGAGATCGTGAAATGAAGACGTTATGGCTGTTTCTCGCTTTCTTTGCGTTGGCCCAGGGCGCGCTGGCCCAGGGGTCCGGGGTTGTTCTCAACATCCGCCAGCCGAATCCACTAGATCAGACTCATTATGTGGTGACCTTATCCCGAGATGGTAAGTTGCTAGTCCGGCTTGATGACCAAACCGGCTCACCAGCGAGCGGAAGTATAGATGCTTTTACTTTTCCGGGAAAATATTGTGGCGGTGCAGCGCAAGCAATTTTAATCGTCTATGACTCGGCGCCATCGGCTTTTCCTTCGGTGGGTGGGGGATACATCATTCGCTATATCTTTGATGCTAAAACGTGGGAAACGATGGAAACTCATGAGAACATCGAACCCTATGACGATACCGAAACGGTGATTAAGGCATTTCAGAAAAAATTTACCAAGGGCACCCTGCGCTGTTATGACGCGAGGAAGTATGGAGATAAGGATGAACTCAATCTTGCCCTGAAACCACAAAGTATGGAGGGTGTTAATCAAGCAAACAGTGCAAAAAGGGCGGCGTCTGATCGGTAATCCTGGATATCGGGAGAGACGAGAGTCAGAGAGCGTCCAGCTGATTGATTTGGTTCCCGGTTCTGTTGCAGGGAATACTATCAAAGGGAGCGAACATGAAAAGAAAGCGACGTAAACAGATCGGTTGGATTTTGCGCTTGGGTGTGGGGATGTGCGGGCTTTTGGGTACGGCCCTTGCTCGAGCATCTGGAGAAGCGAAAACGAGCCAACACCCTGGCGGAAGCGCGGAGCAGACGCTACTGTTCTGCGGACTTACCGTCCTGTTATTGTGCCTCACTCCTGGGTTGTCGAGTGCGGCAACCTCGGATGACAACGGTTGGCATCCGTCAATCCCAGTCCAACCCATCGTCCAGAAAATTGTGAATAACCCCAAAGACACGGCAGCCATTCGGGCGTTGGTTGCCGGCGAGTGGCGTGTGATTGCAACCTATGGATTTGGGGTTTTGGCGAAAGACGCCCCCGAGGAGGTGCTGGGCAAAACCGGCCGCATCGTGCTGGACGGAAAAGATCCCAAGGTGCTGATGTTTGAATACGGCACCGATGGCTGCACGCCTGCCAAGGCAGCGGCAGATATCATTCGCTGGCTTCCTCTCGAAATTCCGCCGACAGGTTATAACCAGATCGGATGGTCACAAACGGGTGGATATCTCACCGAAGATGATACTGCTCTAGAAGAGCTCAAAAGTGGTCGACTGAAGACCTGGAATGGCAAACCCTTGAGTGCCGAGCGGCTAAAGGCTCTAGAACCAATATTTAGCCCAGATTTTTCCGAAAGCAGGAAAGACTCGCAATGGCTTCTTATCGGGTTTGCCAATCGATGTGAAGGAAAACGCGACACTGCCTTCTTTTTAGAGCCCACCCGCGGGGGTATGTTGATACAATATTATGTAGACGGCTTCCTCATTTACCAAAGGATCAAATGAACAGTTTGATCCACCCTGCTCCGCAGACAGCAAATTACGTTACGACACTTGCGGCGCCGAACCCCTCGGCCGCCGCAACATCTCGAACGAAGGGACTTCCCCCGATACCGGCAGACGATCTTCCCAAAAATCGCTATTGCGGAACAAAAGCGTTGACGCTCTGGGAGTGCACATTGCCAAAGCGAACCATAGTGCTGTGTCTCGCACGGCAGGGTACAGGCGCAGCCCGGTTGGCGGTGCGAGAGGCAGAAACATCCGGCAAAGAGCGTGTGATAATCGACGGGGGCCAGCCCAGCCTTGGGCTACATTACGAATCCGACTCCAATGGCGATGCCAGTTTGCGCTTTACCAGCCAAAAACAGAGCATCACTCTCATCGACCCCCTGCGCGGTGCCTCCATCTACGAGCAGTCGCAGGGCGGCAAGACTCGGCGCTACCAGTGCAGCAACCCTAACCAAACCCTGTCCCTCAATTTTACGCAAGCCCTTATGCAGACGCTGCACAAATTTCGATGGAAGAAGGAAGCATCGTAATGCCCGCAAGCCTTGGCATCTTTCTGGCTCTGGCCCCTTTCCCCATGGCGCTAAAACAACCAATGGCATATACGAAATCGTAAAAACATGATTGAGCGAAGCGTAAGTACATGAAATGGAAAAGGCAGGGTATATGCTATGTCACACAGCGCGCGGTTGGAGAAAGAAAGGGATAACGTGGCGATCACCGAAGCAAAAAGCTGCCGCTGCAGGGCTTGGCTTCATCCTGCTATATGCCGCAGGCACCGCACTAGCTGCCGGTGAATTCCCTTATACCTCCGATGATTATTTGACGTGTTTTCCAGACCGTCCACAACGGCCATCCATCAAAGTGATGTGCGACGCTCTTCACCACGCGCCACCTTGGGACGGTCATACTGAAAACCCGATAACTAATGCCATCTCCTTTTGGGGCCACACCCAAGGAAATTATGAGCGGCTACTACGCGATCTTCCCATGGGCAGTGTGGCGCAACAGCGGGTCATCGCCGAACAAAAAGCCTTTCTGGATCGGCGGGATCGCTGCGGCAAGAATATCGTTTGCATCGGCGATGTTGAGCAGGCGCGAAATGAAGAGCTCATGGCCCAGCGCCGAAAAGTCGAGCAGCCCTTCCCCGTCGAGGAGATGCAGCGCCTCACCCGCGCCTGGAAAACACCCGAGGGACGGCCGTTGTACCAAAGGCTCCTTGCCGGGTTAGCGATCTATCCCCTGCGGCAGGCCACCCTAGATAACGGCTACCAGTTGCAATGGGGCTTCCAGCCGCATCAAGCTACGGTGCAAACCTTGGGTGTGCTCGATCCCCAGGGCAAGATTGCGGCATTGGTGACGGCAGACGATGTCTACCGCGCCTGGCGTTCTGAAGGGGGTACATACTCCGGTCGGTTGCGTATCTATGTGCGCAGTGCAGGTGAATTGGGCAAGCTCTTGCCCGTCATCTACAGCTGGACCCTGGCGGATCTCCTCGGCTTCAACCTCGACTGCAAAGGCAAAGATGCAGAGCTTTGCAGCCAAGCCAAGCAGGCAAGCCGCCCGCCCATGGAGGCGTACGACCTGGGCTGCAAGCATCCCAATCGCCCGAGTTGCCGACTACCGGTCATCGAGCACCCGCCTGTTGCAGTGCCTTTAGAGCGTTTTTCGCAATGAATGAGCCCGCAAGGAGAACACCCATGTCGTTCCATCCTCTGTTGCGAGCGTATCGCTGGCTTTTTCCCCTGTTTCTGGTGGTATTGCCGACCCCCTTTGCCCTGGCCGAGATTCCGAGCCGCGCTATGGACGACTGCCCGGCCTTGGCAAAGTCGACCTATACCGACGATTGGATTTCGGCACGCTGTCGGCAAAACCCGCAGTCACCTTGGCAGAGGGTCTGTGAGGTCATCCGCACCTACTAAGCCAAAGGACTGGACGGACAACCCTCCACTTCTTCAGTCCACGCTCACGGTCTCTTTCTGGGAGGACTTGCAACAGGCTGGGAGAGGGACGTCCTACTGTCGGGCACTCCTGAAGGATCAACAAGACTTCGAGCATGGGCTGTTGGCCTGCGGCGACAAGGGTCCTTGTGTGGTTCAGGTCATGCGCAATCGATTACGACAGATCTCGAGTACCAAGCGACAATTCACTGGTCCGCAGCTTGGCCGTGAGGCTTTGCTTGACTTTTTCGGCAAGGATCGCGGCTTACCTCTCGGTCCCACGGAAACCCTCGAGGCGCGCAGTATTCGTGGCCTGAGTATCAGTCCTCTACCTCGCGCTTTCTTGCCGGAGAACCTGACACTGAGTTGGGGTTTCGAGCCTCATAACGCGCAGCTGCAGACCGCGGTCTTCAGCGGACCAGATGGCAAAGTCCTAGCCCTAGCCCTTGTGGATGGACTCTACAAGCAAGCAGCGGGCGAGAGTCGCCTGCCTGCAGAGGCGCGGATTCGCCTTTTTGTGCGTGATCCCAAGCGCCTGCCTTCCCTCCTGCCCTCCTTACAGTCTTGGGCTGCTGCCGATGCATTGGGTATGAATGTCGACTGCAGCGGCAGCAAGACCCGTGTCTGCACCCATAGGAGCCAGTATCACATGCCCATCGTCGCCTACCGTCTACCCTGCACCCCCGGCAAACTCGATCAGTGCCGTCTGCCCGTGCCAAAAGTGGTGGACTCATACGCCACCTTGACGCTGCCGCCGCCCCTCACTACCCTCGTGCCCAAGCCCTGCCCAATAACTCGTTAGCTCAGGAAGAATGAGATGCACCACTACCGTAAGCGCCTGTGCCCAGCCACCGGAACCCAGCTCAGGGCCGCAGCATGAAAGACCCGATTCTCGTTGTTGGCGGGGCGGGCTATATCGGCTCGCACATGGTCAAGATGCTGGCGCAGGCCGGCCACCGCGTGGTGGTGCTCGACAACCTCTGCACCGGCTTTGCCGACGCCGCCCGCTACGGCACCCTGGTGGAGGGCGACTTGGCCGACAGCGCCCTGCTCGACCGCCTCTTTGGCGAACAGCACTTTGCCGCGGTGCTGCACTTTGCGGCCTTGAGCCAAGTGGGGGAGTCGATGCAAATCCCCGCCCGCTACTACCGCAACAATGTCGCCAACACCCTGAACCTCTTGGACGCCATGGACCGCCATGGGGTGCGCAGCTTTCTCTTCTCCTCCACCGCTGCCATCTTTGGCGAACCCGAGTACACCCCCATCGACGAGGCGCATCCCACCCGGCCCATCAACCCGTATGGGCGCTCCAAGCGCATGGTCGAGGAGATGCTCGGCGACCTCGGCCGCAGCCAGGGCCTACGCGCCGTTTGTCTGCGCTACTTCAATGCCGCGGGCGCCGACCCCGAAGGCGAACTCGGCGAGCGCCATGATCCCGAAAGCCACCTGATTCCCCTGGTGCTGCAGGCGGCAAGCGGCCGCCGGCCGCAGATTGCCGTCTTTGGTAGCGACTACGATACCCCCGACGGCACCTGCATCCGCGACTACATCCACGTTTGGGACCTCTGCAGCGCCCATCTCTTGGCCCTCGAACATCTGCTCGACGGCGGCGCGAGCCTTGCCCTCAACCTGGGCAATGGGTTGGGATTTTCGGTGCAGGAAGTCATCGACACCGCGCGCCGGGTTACGGGTAAGGATATCCCCGTTCGCGCCGAAGCGCGTCGCCCCGGCGACCCCGCCATCCTCGTTGCCGACAGCCAACAAGCCCGCTCGACCCTGGGCTGGCAGCCCCAGTACGCCGAGCTCGATACCATCATCGCCCACGCCTGGGCCTGGGAGCAGCAAAAAGGAAAATGCTGGTAAAGCGCGCGGGGCTGGTTACCGCGGGCCGAGGAGTGGTGTCATCCAAAATCCTTCGGGCTGGTCTTGTCGAAGAGTGTCACGTTGGGGAGCCCTCGAAAATGTGCATCGCAGGTGAGTAGGCTTGCACTGTGGTGACGTGCGGTCGCATAGACGATGGCATCGGCGGTTGCTAATTTGTATTCTCGATGTAGTTCGACGGCCGGGAGCGCGATGCGGGTATCGAGGGGTACGACCACGCACTGTTGGGAAAAGGCAATCACCTGGTCGGCTTTCTCTTCGCCAACTTCGCGCAACAACCACTTCGAGAGCGCAAACTGCACCAGAGTGGGAACGATCCACTGTGGCTTTTCCGGGAAGTGCGTGGCCACCTACTTGCCCAATTTGGTACCGACCAACCACTCCACCCACGCCGAAGTATCGACTACACATGGCGTAGTGGCCACTAGAACCGATCCGCTCGGTCACGCAAAGCTCTGGTGCGTGATCCGCGAGCGATGCCAGCAAGCTCCTCTGCCTCAGGTACAGGCATTACCAGTACGCCCTTTCCTTTGGGGATAAATACGAACTTCTGCCCAGCTTGCCAATGCTGTTCCTCGCGCACCACCTTCGGAATGGATATCTGGTAGTTGCTGGATAGGGTTGCCGTCGTGACCATCATTCTTGCTTCATAGGGGTCGATAAGCTTCTCGTAAAAATAGCTGAGCCTAATGAATCTTGCCAATCGGTTGCAGACGCCGAACTGCTGCCACCCAGGCATTGGCGCAGCCTAGCCGGGCACTGCATAAGTTCACAAACCTTTGGCACTTCTTTGGCGAGGGAGGAGTGCCATGCAGGTTCAACATGTCGGGTACCGGATCCGGGGGTTTTACCGGG
>NZ_JAVRKK010000108.1:0-7328 GCF_031962545.1 Candidatus Igneacidithiobacillus taiwanensis | reverse complement strand
GCCGAACGGCCACACCATCGACTCGGACAGAAACCACCGCTATCCTTCCTCCTCCAACATCTACCACAGTGCCAAAGGTGGTGGACGCATACAGGCACTTGTCAGCGTCCTCGGCTTGGCCCAGAATTTTGCGGATGAATGTTGCGCACGACCAACCTTTGACGCCCTGCGAGTGGGAGGCAATTGTAGAATGAACCCGAGACTGGCGTCACTGCAGGCCTATCCCTTTGAGCGACTGCGCGATCTCCTCGCTGGCGTGAGTGCTCCACCGCAGCCTGTCGTCGATTTTTCCATTGGCGAGCCGCGTCGACCCGCACCGGGCTTGGTCGTGGAGAGCATCATCGAGCATTTGCATGGGCTGGCGGCCTACCCAAAGGTCATGGGTTCGGAGGAGCTGCGCCAAAGCATCGTCGCTTGGGCCGAGAGACGCTTTGCCTTGCCCACGGGTTTTCTCGATCCCGAGCAAAACGTCCTGCCCGCCAACGGTAGCCGCGAGGCCTTGTTTAGCGTTGCCCAAGCCCTAGTCGACAGCAGTACCGGAAAAGACCTGATTTTGCTGCCCAATCCGTTCTACCAAATTTATGAGGGAGCGGCCCTCCTGGCTGGCGCAACGCCCTACTACCTCAACTGCACCGCCTCGGGTCAACCGGACTACCGGGCCATTCCTGCAGATATTTGGCAGCGCTGTGCGCTGATGTACGTGAATAGTCCCCACAATCCGACGGGTGCCGCCCTCAGTGCCGCCGACTGGGACTTCCTCGTTGCACAGGCGCGCCGCTATGCCTTTGTTTTGGCAGCGGATGAGTGCTATAGCGAGATCTATTTCGATGTCCCGCCGGCCGGGGTGCTCAGTGCCGCGGCGCGCTCCGGAAGCCTCGCCCAGGTCTTGGCCTTCCATAGTCTTTCCAAGCGTTCCAGCATTCCGGGCGCGCGCTCGGGCTTTATTGCCGGCGATGCCGCCCTGCTCTCTCCGTTTCGCTTGTTTCGCACCTATCTCGGCAACGCCATGCCCCCCTTTATTCAGGCAGCCTCTGCGGCGGCTTGGAGTGATGAGCAACATGTAGCGCTCATGCGTGCCGACTACGCCGACAAGTTTGCCCTCGCCGCGGAAATCCTTGGTGATCTCGTTACCGTCGAACGACCCGCCGGCGGTTTCTATCTATGGCTCGCGGTGGGCGATGGCGAGGCCTTTACGCGCAACCTTTTTGCCCAACAGGCGGTGCGCTGCCTTCCTGGTGCCTACCTGGCGCGCCCGGCGCATGGCAGTTATCCTGGTCGCGACCGAGTACGCATTGCCTTGGTCGGCGAGCAAGAAATCTGCCGCGAAGGCTTGTTGCGCATCCGTCAGTTTCTTCTCTCTTCCCCCATCAACTAGGAAACGCCCGTGACTGCATTGCAAGAAATTATCGAATCGGCCTGGGAACAGCGCAGCGAAATCTCCCCCAAGCAGGCTCCTGCCGAACTGCGCGAGGCGGTGGCGCAAGTGATCGAAGGTCTCGATAAAGGCGTGCTGCGCGTGGCGGAGAAGCGGGCAGATGGCTGGCATACCCATCAATGGATCAAAAAGGCCGTATTGCTGTCGTTTCGACTGCACGACAACGTCCGTATGAACGGCGGCGAAACGCAGTTTTACGACAAGGTGCCGGGTAAGTTCAGCGATTACAACAGCAATGATTTTCGTACCGGCGGTTTTCGCGTCGTACCACCGGCGACCGTGCGCAAGGGTGCCTTCATTGGCCGCAACTGCGTGCTCATGCCCTCTTTCGTCAATATTGGCGCTTACGTAGACGAAGGCACGATGGTCGATACCTGGGCGACCGTCGGCTCCTGTGCCCAGATTGGCAAGAATGTACATCTGTCGGGTGGCGTTGGCATTGGCGGTGTTTTGGAACCGCTGCAGGCGAACCCCACCATCATCGAAGACAACTGCTTCATTGGGGCGCGCTCGGAGGTGGTCGAGGGCGTCGTTGTCGAAGAGGGCTCGGTAATCTCCATGGGTGTTTTTATTGGAGCGAGCACCCGGATTTTTGACCGGAGCACTGGCGAAATCAGCTACGGGCGGGTACCGGCGGGTTCGGTGGTGGTTTCGGGTAGCCTGCCAGCAAAAGACGGCAGCTATAGCCTGTACTGCGCGGTTATTGTCAAAAAAGTCGATGCCAAAACCCTCAGCAAGGTCGGCATCAACGAAATTTTACGGGATATTTGATGCGCGTTCTCGACTATGCCCAAGAGCTCATCGCCCGCGCCTCGGTAACTCCCGAGGATGCCGGCTGCCAGGAGTGGATGATTAGCCGCTTAGAGAAGCTCGGGTTTGCGGTCGAGCGCATGCCAGCCGGAGGGGTCAGCAACTTCTGGGCGGTGCGTGGTAGCGCCGGGCCCGTCTTCTGTTTTGCCGGGCACACCGATGTTGTGCCGCCAGGACCGCTCGCTTCTTGGCAGAGCGATCCCTTTGTACCCAGCATTCGCGACGGCAAATTGTATGGTCGTGGTGCCGCAGATATGAAGGGCAGCCTTGCCGCCATGCTGGTGGCGACCGAAGATTTTTTGCAGAGCAATCCGCAATATCCCGGCCGCCTTGCCTTTCTCATCACCTCCGACGAGGAAGGAATCGCCACCCATGGGACCCGTCATGTGGTCGAAACCCTGCGCGATCGCGGCGAGCGCATCGACTTTTGTCTGGTGGGCGAGCCTTCGTCCGAGCAAAGCCTAGCGGATGTGGTCAAGAATGGGCGTCGCGGTTCCTTGAATGCAGAGCTGCGGGTACTCGGCCTGCAAGGTCATGTCGCCTATCCGGAAAAGGCAGATAACCCCATCCATCGTGCCTTGCCGGTCTTGCAGGCGCTGGTGCAGCGAGAATGGGACAGCGGCAATGCGGATTTTCCCGCCACACGTTTGCAGATCTCCAATATCCATTCGGGTACCGGGGCGACCAACGTCATCCCTGGTGTCCTCGAAGTGCAGTTCAATTTTCGCTTTTCTCCGGCTTCGAGCGT
This sequence comes from Candidatus Igneacidithiobacillus taiwanensis, assembly GCF_031962545.1. NCBI lineage: Bacteria > Pseudomonadati > Pseudomonadota > Acidithiobacillia > Acidithiobacillales > Acidithiobacillaceae > Igneacidithiobacillus > Candidatus Igneacidithiobacillus taiwanensis. Next base: position 4,335 of record NZ_JAVRKK010000108.1, on the reverse strand, counting down.
CGAAGGTTTGCAGAGGGCAGTTGAGGAGATTCTCGAGCAGCACGGGCTGCGCTACGAACTCGATTGGCAATTTTCTGGCCCGCCTTTTCATACCCCGCCGGGACGGCTACTGGATGCGGTCCAAACGGGGATTACCCGTGTCATGGGGCGCCCTGCCCGTCTTTCTACTGGTGGTGGCACCTCGGATGGACGCTTCATTGCGCAGCTCGGCGGGGAAGTGGTGGAGCTCGGGCCAATCAACGCCAGTATCCATAAAACCAACGAACATGTAGCCTTGGCTGATCTCGAGCGTTTGCCGCAAATCTATACCGAAACCCTGCAGGCCTTCTTTGCGCCCGGCAGCCTATCGTGAGCAAGAAAGTCGCCCTTCTTCTGCTGACGATAACCGGGCTTTTCGCCACGTCTGTCGTCGCCGGCCCCGTTTTGCAAAGTGCCTGCACCTTGGCGCAAGCCCCCTCTTCTGGCGCTTCCCAGCCGCAACGCGGCATGGCCACTTGGCTCGCCTGGCAGGATAGTGATGACGGTGATTTCCTTCCCCTGTCGCGCCAGCAACTCACGGCGGCTAGCCCGGTTCTACCTATCCCATCCTGTGCTCGGGTGACCAATCTCAGCAACGCGCGCGCCATAGTCGTGCTGGTCGACCAGCGTAGTCCGGCGCACAGCTATGGTTTGCTACAACTGGGTAATGCGGCCGCCGAGGCTCTCGATATCCACGCGGCAACGCCAATCGAATTGCAAGACCTGGCGCCAGCGGCAGCAGATGCGAGCGCACCTGCTCTTGCACGGGTCGAGAAAAAAAATTTTCTGTGGTCTGCGGCCTATGCAAATAGCATCCAGGCAGAGCAGCATCTATTGGCGGCAAAACAGGCTGGATTGGGCAAATTGCGGATTGCTCCTGGCCTGATCAACGGTGAGTGGTCCTACCGCTTGCGGCTCGGCCCGTTACCCGACGCTATCTCCCCCGCCATTCTTGCTCAAACTTTGCGCAAGGCGGGATTGGATTTCCATACGAGCGAAAATGACTGAAAATAACCGCTGGCCCAATCTATTTATTGTTGGTGCAGTCAAAAGTGGTACGACTTCACTGTGGGCATATCTGCGGCAGCATCCGGAGATATATTTCCCCGACCTCAAGGAACCGCATTACTTTACCCATCCTCAACCAGCACCAGAACAAAGACACTGTATCCGCTACATCGCCAGTGCAGAAGAGTATCTACGGCTGTACGCCAGTGCTGCAGAAATACGCTATCGCGGCGATGCGAGCCCCTCCTACCTCTGGTCAACCATTGCGGCGCGCGAAATTGCCGAGACTTGTCCAGAGGCGAGGATCATCGCCATTCTGCGCGACCCGGTAGAGCGGGCGTACGCGCAGTATCTCATGGATTTTAATGAAGGCGTCACCGACCTCGATTTCTACTCTGCCTTGCAGAGAGATTGGAGTCGAGCCGATAAAGGATGGGGTGTTTCGCAACTCTACGTCGAGTTGGGGCTATATCACCAACAGATCCAGCGCTATTTTTCATATTTTGGACGCGATAGGGTAAAGATCCTTTTTTTGGCAGAGTTGCAAAAAAAACCGATACAGACATTGCAGGATCTTGCAAGATTTCTAGATGTTTCGGCAGAGCCATTTTTGCATATCGACGTACATCAAGCGCACAATCACTACGCACGCCCGCGTGGCAACTGGGCACGTCGCTTGGCTGGTCACCCGATTAGTCGCACCATTGGCGAGCGTTTTTTCCCGGAGCGCTGGGGAAACTATATCTGGCGTAATCTGTTTTTGCGCGAAGAAAAAAAACCGCCCATGGATACGCAAGCCAAAGCTTGGCTGATCGATCGCTTTGCTGCTGATATCGAAGCTCTGGAAACGCTGCTAAAGCGGCCGCTGCCGGAGTTGCGCCGCAGCTGGCACGAGGGTGGTACGCCTCCGCCCAGCCTTCGCTCCTTCTCGGCGGAGACGCACTTGCGATAACCCTCGCCGCAGACTATGGTGAAATCATCAGAGGTCGGAATCCGGGGGCATGGCATGCACTACATCCGTTTTTTTGAAGAAATTAGCATGGCCGATCTCCCCTTGGTGGGGGGCAAGAATGCCTCTCTGGGCGAAATGTATCGCGCCTTACGTCCTCTCGGCGTACGTATCCCCAATGGTTTTGCCATTACCGCTACTGCCTACCGCGACCTTCTCCACCAGCATCACGCGTGGCCGGAACTTCATCGCATCCTCGATGGCCTCCAGGCGCACCAAGTGGAGGATCTTGCTCGCCGCGGCAAGGCAGCGCGAGAGCTCATCTATTCTCTGCCTTTTTCTGAGCAATTACGGGAAGAAATCTTGACGGCCTACGCACGGTTGCGTACGGAGTACGGCGAACAAGTTTCTCTTGCCGTCCGCTCTTCAGCTACTGCCGAAGATCTACCGACGGCGAGTTTTGCCGGCCAACAAGACACCTATCTCAATGTTCGCGGTGAGGCCGACCTCATCGATGCGTGCCGACGTTGTTTTGCCAGTCTCTTTACCGATCGGGCGATCCATTACCGTATGGATGAGGGCTTCGACCACTTCCAAGTCGCACTTTCCATCGGTGTCATGAAAATGGTGCGCTCTGATCTTGCAAGTAGCGGAGTGATGTTTTCCCTTGATACTGAAACCGGATTTCGTGATGTCGTATTCATCACCTCCGCTTATGGGCTTGGTGAAAACGTTGTGCAAGGTTCGGTAAATCCAGACGAATTTTATGTTTTCAAATCGGGTTTTCGGCGCGGCAAACGCGTGGTTTTGCGTCGCGTTTTGGGTAGTAAGAAATTGAAGATGATTTACGCTAGCGCCGACTCTCACCTTGGCGTTCGCAACGTTAGCACCTCGGTCATCGAACAACAGCGTTTTTCTTTGTGCGATGACGACGTTCTAACTTTGGCCGATTATGCGATCAAGATCGAAGATTACTACAGTAAACAAGTGGGCGAGGCGCGGCCCATGGATATGGAGTGGGCCAAGGATGGTGAAGATCAGCAGCTCTACATCGTGCAAGCGCGTCCGGAAACCGTAGCTTCTCAGCGTAAGGGGCAGATTCTGGAAGAATTTTATTTGCAGGAACGGGGTCAGCTCCTGGTTAGCGGACGTGCGGTAGGAAATCGCATTGCCACGGGGCTTGCTCGCCACATTTACAACCTTGCAGAACTTCACAAATTTCAGGCTGGCGAGATTCTCATCGCCGACAACACCACCCCAGATTGGGAGCCAGTGATGAAATTGGCCGCGGGGATCGTTACAGAGCGCGGCGGGCGCACTTGTCATGCCGCCATCATTGCCCGCGAGCTCGGTATTCCCGCAGTAGTGGGCGCTGCCGGCGCTCTCGATAAAATCCCGGAGGGTGTGCCAATTACCCTTTCCTGTGCCGAGGGCGAACTCGGTGCCGTCTACGCAGGCAAGCTCGCCTTTTCCGTACGCACAACCGATCTCTCCAGTCTGTCGCGCCCCAAGACTAAAATTATGATGAACCTCGGTGATCCCGAGCTCGCTTTTCAGTTACAAGCCTTGCCCAATGATGGCGTTGGCTTGGCGCGTATGGAGTTCATCATTGCCAATAGCATCAAGGTCCATCCCCTCGCCTTACTGCATCCTGAACGGATCCAAGACAAAGCGGTGCAGCGGGAAGTACAACAGCGAGTCGCAGGCTTTGCCGACCCGGGGGATTATTTTATTCAGCGTCTATCCGAGGGAGTTGGCACCATTGCGGCGGCCTTCTATCCAAAACCTGTGGTACTGCGAACCTCGGATTTCAAAAGTAATGAATATGCCGCTCTTCTTGGTGGTGCAGATTTTGAGCCCAAGGAAGAAAACCCCATGCTCGGTTTTCGGGGTGCTTCGCGATACGCCCACCCGGCTTACGAAGAGGGTTTTCGACTAGAATGTTTGGCCATTCGGCGAGTGCGGGAAGACATGGGGCTGGATAACGTCATTGTCATGCTGCCCTTTGTTCGCCGTGTGGAAGAGGCGGATGCGGTACTTGCAAAGATGGCGGAATTTGGTTTACGTCGCGGCGAGAATGGCCTGCAAATCTATGCCATGTGCGAGATACCGAGTAATGTCCTCATGATTGACATGTTTGCCCAGCGTTTCGATGGTTTTTCCATTGGCAGCAATGACTTGACGCAACTCACCCTAGGGGTGGATCGGGATTCTGCCATTGTCTCCATAGATTACGACGAACGCGATCCAGCAGTAAAGTTATTGTATGCGTCCACCACCTTTGGCACTGTGGTAGATGTTGGAGGAGGAAGGATAGCGGTGGTTTCTGTCCGAGTCGATGGTGTGGCCGTTCGGCGTTG
>NZ_JAVRKK010000107.1:0-7514 GCF_031962545.1 Candidatus Igneacidithiobacillus taiwanensis | reverse complement strand
GGCCATTATGGCTGTGCTGTTGATTGGGCAGGCACTGCAACCGTTGATGGGCAGGATAGCCGATCAATGAGGCGGCCACGCGATGCTTTTGTGGGGGCTAACGAGAACCAATGTCGGTGCTTCCCTGATTGGCTGGATTTCCCATCTCTGGTCACTGATTCTGGTACTCTTTTGATTGGATTGCCCAACCAAGCCATGGCAGCCGCACGGGTCCTGACACGCCTTCGCCCTGTTACGAAAAATAGCCATCAACCTGGTTCGCCGATATGAGAAATCCAAGGCGCGCCTCAAAGGACGCCAGAAAATGGTGGCCTGGGATAACCGCTACATGGAGCAAGTCCTCACCGGAAGTTTTCATGAGTAAGCCCTGAGAGACTATCAACCTCTTGTTCTTTCGGGAGCCAACTGTCTGGACATCATCGGCCGGGCTAGCGAGATCAAGTCTTGCCATGCCTGCTTATCAACATAACTATATGATTTATAATAAACAGAGTGGCTGAGTTTTTCATGCGTAAGCCCTGGTGGTTTGGTGGGCTACTGTGTGTTGCACTTTAAACCTGAAACCGCCCATCGCAGTGCGGCTTGCTGTATCTTAAAATTTTTTATGCGTAAGCCCTACTGGTGCAACAGATTAAATTGCGTATCTTACCGCTGCGCCCGGTAGTGAGCAGATGCGTGCAGATGTTGCAATGTGTGGCGTGCAGCACGCTGCAACACCTTAATCCACGCGCATGACCGCGCCAAAGTCGGCGGCGCGGGCGTTGTACAGGCTGGAGGTGACGAGCACGTCCACCCCGCTGGCAGCAAATTGCGCGGCGCTGTCGGGGCGGATGCCGCCCGCGGCGTTGATGACGAGCCGCGGCTGCATCGCGCGCAGCTGCGGCACCAGTTCGGCAAGCTCTTGCGGAGACATTTTGTCCAGCTGCACGCCGTCGGCCCCGGCGCGGGCAGCCGCCAGCGCATCTTGCGCGTCTTCGGCTTCGATGAGCACGAATTTTTCCGGGCTATGCGCCTTGGCGCGCGCCACCAGCTGCTCTACATCCAGTCCGGGTAGAAACGCGCGGTGCTGGGCGAAGACCAAAATAGTTTCCGACAGCCCGGCGCGGTGCACCATGCCGCCGCCGCATAGCACGGCGTAATGCTGCAGCTTGCGCGCGCCCGGGTGGGCCTTGCGCGTGCCCGCCACCTGCACCCGCGGGTTGCCCGCGCGCGCGGCGTCGACCATCTGCCGGGTGGCGCTGGCGATGCCGCCGAGGTATTCGAGCAGGTTCATCCCCTGCTTCCACGCCAGGTGCAGCGCGTGCGCGCCGCCGTGCAGCCGCAGCACGGCTTGACCGGGCGCAAGCAGGTCGCCATCGGCGGCCAGCGGTTCGGCACGCAGCCCCAGCGCCTGCGCCAGACGCTGCAAGGGCGCTATGCCGGCGAGCACACCGTGTTGGCGCGCGGTGTAGGTCAGGCTGCCCGGCGCGTCGGGCAGGCCGAGCGCGCGCGTGGTTTCGTCGTGCAGCGGCACGTCTTCGAGGATGAGCTGATCGATTTCAGCCTGGCTGAAGTACATCATGTTTGGCAAGCTCCTTGGTTTGTAACAGGCGCCCACTGCTGCTCGGACGGGAGGCCCTGCGAGCAGTTATGGCAGAATTCAATCCTATAAGACGTCGATGCTAATTCCGTTGCGCAAGAACGCGACGACCACGCCGGCAATACGCGCGGCGATCTAACAAGTCTCGGGTAGCGAAGATGAACAGGCAGCAATTTCTCCCTCACCTACTCTGGAAATCAGTACGCTATCATCCAAGACCTGAAACTTACGCATGAACGTTTTCGATGAGCACTTGCTCCGCATCTTTTTCCTGCGTAAGCCCTGCCTCATGCCCAGGCCTTGCGGATCTGCCGAAGTACCAGCAAAAAAGCCGGAATTCCCAGGAGTTCGGCGAATACCCCCACCGGTACGTCCATTGCAAAGAGATTGCGGGCCAAGGCGCCCGCCAAAAGAAGATAGGCGGCGCCGAGGATAGCGCTGCCCAAGAGGAGCCGGCGATTGCCCGGCCCGAGCAGGAGACGAGCTAAATGGGGAACGATCAGTCCTATCCAACCGATCATGCCGGCCATCATCACGGCCATGGCACTGAGCAGGGTGGCGACGAAGATCACCGTAAGCCTGGTCCTGCGGACCGGTAGACCTAGGCTATGGGCCTCCTCATCGCCCAAACTGAGGGCGTCCAGGTGCGGACCGTAGAGGAACAGCAGACAGATCCCCAGCACCACAGGGAGCGCGAAATAGCCGATCTGGCTCATGGGAACATTGGAAAGGCTACCCATGAGCCAGAAGACGATACCGGGCAATTGCTGATACGGGTCTGCAGCGTATTTCACCAGGGATAGTAAAGCGGTGAAGAGGGCGCCGGCCAGGATGCCACCCATGACGAGCATCAGGGTGGGCTGGCCCGGAAAGTGCCGCGCTATCCCGTAGGCCATGGCAACGGCTGCCAGACCGAAGAGCAAAGCGGCAATTTGGATCGTCCACCAGGGTCCCCCGAGGATGATTCCCAGGGCGCCCCCGAAGGCCGCCCCGCCCATGACCCCGAGGATGTCCGGTGCCGCCAGAGGGTTACGAAAGACCGCCTGGAAAACTGCGCCGCTGCAGGCGAGGGCCGCGCCTACGAGCACGGCGACCAAGAGCCGCGGCAAACGGATCTCGAAGAGAAGCAGATGGATCTGGATCACCTTCTCGGTCGACAGCTGCGCGTCACCCCATAGCCAGTGCCAGAATTCTAGCCATGTTAAGGGGTAGTGCCCCCAGAACAGATTCACGAGAACCATGGCGCACAAAAGGACAAAAAGCAGCGGGATGCCCGCCAGTCGCCTCATCGTGGTGGACGGGAGAAATGGCTGCAAAACGATCATCGTCATGGTTGCCAGATCGCCTTGGCTTGCGATGCAGTTATATCGATATGCAGAAAGGTCTTGAAAAACGCGGGTACTTCCTGATTCAAATCGATTTTGGACTGTTGTGGGTAAAGTACATGCGCCAGCCACAAAGCACCCAAGCCCTGCATCAGAGAGGGCGGCCGGTCCATCCAGTTGAAAGGCTCCCGGGGGATAAGATAGACCCGATGCGTTTTCACTGCTTGCAGGCCTTGCCAGGCGGAGAGATGGTAAATGCGCCGGTAAAACACTGGATCCTGGACCAGAATGACATCGGGATTCCAGGCCAGCACCTGCCCCATACTCACCTGCTCCATGCCCTTCAAGGTCGTTGCTTTACCGGTAAACACGTTGACGCCGCCTGCGGCACGAATCACCTGCGTATGGGGGGAATCGGCCGAATCGGTCATCAGACCGTCCACTCCTTCGGCATAATATACGGTCCGGCGCTGGGCTTGGGGGATATTCGACCGGATCTGACGAAGTCGATCCAGAATTTTCTGAAAGGCGGCAGCCAGTTGCTCGCCACGATCGGTTTCCCCTAATCGCTCCCCGAGCAGCCGAAATGCGGCAGGATAATCGTTGAGATCCTTCAGGTTGACAGCCAGCGTGGGCACACCGATGCGGTGGAGTTCATCGCCCAGATGGGCACTATCCAGATAAGGTGCCCACAGCAAAGCGAGCTTCGGGTGAATGGCGAGGATACGCTCCAGCTCCAGTTTGTCGCCCGGATCCCAGCCACCCAGAACCGGTAAGTTCCGCGTGCTGGGTAGGAGGTATCGAGCGCTTGTGCTCATACCCAGGCCAGCCATTTTGTTCAGGGGGAAATTCCACCCTGCCAGCAAGTTCGGGTCGAGGCTGTAGACCAGCACGGTTAAGGGCGGTGCGGTGCTATACACGCTATGGGGTGGGAGTTCCGTTGGCGCCGTGGCAGACCAGGCGGGTAGTGCCGGAAGAAGCGTGGCGATCAACAGGCCGATCCGCAAACGCCACTGGCGTACGAGGGTGGTGCGCATGATTTCTCTCCAATCGATCATTCAGGAAGTTACGGAAGGGGTTTGGTCAGTAGCCGAAGAAAAGCCTGCCTGCCGCAAGAGTTCCTGCGCTGGTGCGGTCTGTAGATAGGCCAGGAAAGCACGGGCCAAATCGAGGTGAGCGCTGTTTCTGGCAACGGCAACGGGATAATGCATGGAGACTTCCACAGGGACATCCAGGATGTGGATCCGATCAGCCGCTCCGCTGGCAGTAGAGGCAAAGATGAATGCCACATCGGCCCTACCCTCCAGGACGGCCTTTAATGGCTGGATGCCATCGGAATATTGCTGCAGGCGTGGTTCCAGATCACGCCACAGCCCGGCGTTCTCCAATGCCATGCGGCCGTAACGGCCGGGAGGAACGGATCCAGGGTCACCGATGGCGATTCGCGCAAAGCGCGGTTCGCTTAACTCTCCCAGACGCTCCGGATAACTCCCACTGCGCAGACCGACGAGTACCAAACGATTGCGCGCGTAGTTGACCGCCCCGTCGGCGTATGCCAATCCCTGCGCGACGGCCTTGGCGAGCATGGCTTCGGAGGAGGGTGCAAAAACATCCACTGCCGCCCCTGCCGCCATTTTTTCCATGAGGGCACCGCAAAAGCCATAGGTCGGCTGGACGATGACGTCGGGGCGAGAAGCGGTGAAATCCCGGATGATGCCTTGAAAGGGCTCGGCCAGGGTCAGGGAGGCAAAGATGTGAATGGTTCGATTCATAAAGGGCTCCTTGGTAAAAATCGATAATCAGGACTTGGCGCTGATTTGCGCAAAGGCGTTGCCGGATCCGCCAATCGAACAGGCAGCCCCTTCCCGTGCATCAAGCCTTTCTCCGCTGCGTGGATAGGGAGAATTCCTTGCTCCCCTGGTGGCTCTCCTTACAGACCGGCAGGATGGCGCGGCGCCCGTCAGCCGTCTCGACGAATTCCGTCTCCACCCCATACAGGGCCTGCAAGTGCCCAGGGCAGAGAACATTGTCAGGAGCTCCTTCGGCCAGGATCCGGCCATCCTTTAAGAGAAGGACCCGGCTGGCGGCGGCCAATGCGTGTTCGGGATAATGGGTGCTCTGCAAAATGGCGTAGCCGCTGCGGGCCAGATCCCGTACCTGCACCATGAGGCGGTGCTGGTTCCCGTAATCCAGGCCGGTGACCGGCTCATCCAGGATCAGGATGGGGGCCTCCTGGGCCAATGCCCGGGCGATCAATACCAGTTGCCGCTGGCCGCCGCTCAGTTCTGTATAGGGACGATCGGCAAGATCCAGGATACCCAGGCGTTCCAAGGAGCCTTCCGCGCGCGCCCGGTCCTTGGGACTGGCGCGGCCGAGGAGCGATTGGTGGGGAATGCGCCCCATGAGGACCATGTCTAGCACGCGAAAGGGAAAAGCGGTGCCGTGATCCTGGGGCACATAGGCGATCCGCCGCGCCCGTTCCTTGGCCGAAAGACCCTGCAGCGGCTCTGCGCCGAGCCGGATCTGGCCGCGCAGCGGGCGATAAATCCCCAACAGCAGTCGGATCAAAGTGCTCTTACCGCTGCCATTAGCTCCGAGCAGAGCCACCGATTCACCAGCTGCCAGCGTCAGCGAAACGTCTTCCAAAACCATGCGATTGCCATAAGCGTAGGCAAGTCGAGAGGCACTCAGCATCACTCTTCGGCATCCTGTAAACGAAAGCGAATGGGGATTTCCACCCACATGGCCGTGGACTGACCATCGCGGGTGCCTGGAGTGAATCGCCATTGGCGTACGGCATTTACCGCCGCGCGATCCAATGCGTCAAATCCGGAACTTTTAGCCACCAAAATGTCCTGGACATGCCCATCAGAACCCACGAGAACACGCAGAAGCACGGTACCCTGCTCCCCTGCCCAGCGGGCGGAGTCGGGATACTGCGGGGATGGGTTGTCGGCATATGCGGGGATCCTGGGCCGTACCTCCGCTGCCGACTCCACCGGGTCGGTTGGGGCGGCCGGGATCGGAACCGCGGCTGGAGCGTGGTCGGCGTTGAGTGATCTCGCAGGGTAATGCTCGGCGCGGGCGGATGGTATGGTCAAGGTACTGTTAGAAGAAGGAAGTGGCGCCGCAGGAATTTGCGTTTTCACGGGTAGAGATGAAGGCCGCTGCTGGTGGATCTCCCTGGGCGTTGACGGCTCGGACTGCGGCCCCTTGGATGGGAGGGTATGCGGGCTCATAGCGCGCGCTGGACGCGGATGCATCTGCGGCTGAAGCTTCTTGGATGGGAAGGAAGGAGGGGTAGGAATCGGTGCAACCTGTTGGGCAGGCCGGCGTTGAGGCCAAGGAACGAGCTGCACCGCAATGGGCGGTTTGGCTTCGGTCCGATGCGGTTGCATGGGGCGCAGCCAAGCCGCCAGTATTGATAGGAGAATCGCTTCGCCAAGCAAAGCCAAGAAGAAAATCAGGGCTCGGGATGGCGGCTCCATCCGGACTGTAAGATGCGCGGTGCTCACGGATGGTTATCCTGGGTAGCAATGCCTATTTGACTGATGCCAGCCTGGCGGCAGGTATCCATTACCGCCACCAACTGCTGCAGAGTCACTTCCTTGGTCCCCGCCAAAATGATCTGGCTGTGCGTCGGATCGTTCTTGGCTAACTGTTGCTCCAGTTGTTCCCGGGTAAGCGTTCTGCCTTGAAATTGCAGGCGGCCATCGTGGTACAACTCCACCACCAAAGGAGTTTTGGGCAAGGTTTTGGCCGAGTTGCTGGCAGGAAGACGGGTGGCGATGCCGCTGGCGGGAATCATCCGCAGGGTGATCATGATGAAAAACACCAGCAGAAAAAGCATGATGTCAATCATCGGAATAATTTCGATGCGCCCCTTGCGGGTCTCGAAGTAACGCATCCTATCTCCCTTGCGCCTGTCGGCGCGCCGGCATTGGCTGCGGCGCATCCCGCAACAATCCGCCGTGAGGATGGTAAAGACGATTCAGGGTTGCGACCTTGATGGTCTCCATCTGGTGCAGTACCAGACGCACCCTTTGGTTTAATGCGTTGAAGAAGACCAAGCCGAGTATGGCGATGAGCAGACCGGCCGCTGTCGCCACCAGCGCCTCGGCCACCTGGCCGGTAATGGCCTCGGGGGCACCGTTATTGCCCAGAAGCTGGAAGGTGTGGAACATGCCGATGATGGTACCCAGGAGGCCAAGTAGGGGGGCCACGGTGACGGCCGTATCCAAGATCCACAAACCGCGGTCCAGAGCGGCAGCCTGCCGGAGCATGGCCTCCTCGGCAAAGGCATCGCCGCTCTCGCCGTCCTGAGAGGCAAGGCAGGCGGCCAGAACGGCCTGCTGCGGACCGACCGGGGCCGCGTTCAGGATCTGCAGCAGATTTTCTCGCTGGGGATCAGCGCGGGCGAGGTCGTCATCCAGGCGCTGCCCCCGATGCAACAGGACGGCCAGCGCCCAGCTCCGCTCGATGGCTACGGCCAACACCACCAGCATCAGCAACGGCATGACAGTCAAAATCCCGCCCGAAAGCGCCGCCAGATGAATCCAGTAGTCCATATCCCCGCCCTAGAAACTCAGCTGTACCGTACCCGCCACGGT
>NZ_JAVRKK010000106.1:0-7546 GCF_031962545.1 Candidatus Igneacidithiobacillus taiwanensis | reverse complement strand
AATTTTTCGGGTCAGGTGGAGCCTGGCATGGATTATTCGCTCACGCAGTGCGGTCATGTGGGGGCTTTGTATCGTCCGACCATCATGGCTGTGCAGAGCGCCGTTCAAACTATGAAAGATGATCTAGAGGAAGTCAGCAGCAAATGGCTATCCGTTACAGAGGTTGATAGCAGCGCAGCAAATCGTTTATGGCGTGAGTACTACAAACAATATACGCTCTATACATGGTTTTTTTTCGCCTATGCCACCGCTGCCCGGGCTACTTGCCGTCCCTTTCCACAGGACCATATCCCCTCTGGCGAGGAGGGTTTTATCGTACATTCCGATAAAACCACCAAAGATCGCTCCCATGTTCGCCTGCTGTGGTTGCCTAAGGCTCTATTGCAGCAGTTAAGTGATCAAAGAGTGTTTGCATCCGGTTTTGAGAAGAAGTCATCGGCAGAAGATGGCGGGATAGAGGGGAGTAATTTTTTTCTAGACACCCGCAAGAGAATACCGCTCTGTCCTAAGGTGTTGTCACCTTATCTGCAAAGTTTGTTCGGTCATAAGTTACCCGTCAATAGTCACCGTAGATTTTGCCGATCCTATCTACTGGAGGTAGGTTGTCCTACGGAAATAGTGGACGCCTTTATGGGCCACTGGTTTTCGGGAGAGTCTCCTTGGAGTCGTTACTCCAGTCAGTCAGCAATGGAATATGCCATGAAGCTGAAACCCTATGTAACGAGCATGCTGGAAGATCTGGGGTTGCAATTCATCAAATTTAAGCGCTCGAAACAAAGCAAGAAGCACTGACTAGTCATGGCCGATACAGCAGAGCGTTCCTATGAGTCCAAGGTCCGTGATCTTTGGGCGAATACCCAAGACACTCCAGGCGTAAAACGCAGAAGTTTGCTGTTTAGCGATTCTGAATGCAAAAGCTATTTACTATGGCTTGCGTTGGAAACAGATGCATCGAAAACTTTGGGCAAGAACGATCGTACAATCCCCTACCAGTCATTCCTGGAGTCTCTCCAGGGTCTCTGTCCACCCAAGATGGTGGACGAAAATGTCCGAGAGTCCTTAACGCAGCGACTCCATGACCGGATTCTTCTGAGATTCGAGCCTGGAGATGGGGGTACACTACAGCTCATTCCTAAAAAAAACCACGAACAGCAACTGAAATCGCGATTACGGGGGCAGGCAAAATTTTTGCAGTTTCTGAACTTGCTCATTCGGCTTGGCAATGCGCAAGAAGTATGGCAGTGGTGTCCACCAACGGTGCCTATGTTGCTGGACCGGGAACCGACACCGTTTACTCCCGAAGGAATAGAGGGTTATCTCTATGTACAGCACGTGCGAAGGTTGCTTTGGAAAGACCTGCGAATTGGTAGAACGCCAGAGGGGTTGGCAGCCGAGGGACGCATACTTGTTAGTGCGTTGCTTTATGGTGGATTGGGCGAAGTGGCCGCATTACGCGAGCTACACAAGGCATTACGGGTCGGGGCCCCTCTGAATTATTTTCCGCATCTCGGGTGGAGCTTCCTGGATCTGGAAATCCCCATGGGCAGGGGCGGCATGCGCCTGCGACGCTGGTTCCCTGATCCCCTGTCTGAAGTCCTGATACTGCGTTATGTGCCCATACAGCAGCCCGTAGACCAATACACGACGACGGACCTGCTGAAGGCCATGAATGCCTATCTACGTTTGCTACCAAAAGATCAACGAAAATTCCTGCGGGCCCGCCAACTGATTCGCAGCGTTCCGCAAACCCTTCGCATTGAGCAGCCGCAATTTCTCGGCGCCTATGCATCGGGTGAGCTGACGGCGCATGCGGTGCGGTCTGACCGTTGGTGGCGACTGCATGGCTACGAGTATCCAAGTATTGTAGCAAGTGCAATCAGCACTGGCAGCCCCAATGGCAGGGGGGAAGAAGCACCTTCTAAAGCGCAGGAGACGAGACAGGATATGCCGTTAGAGGTTGCCGCAGATGTGTCCGAAGCAATCCACACCGTGCCCTGGCTTCAATCGCTGCGAACCATCCTCCGGGGTAACAATCGTGCATTCGCCTTGCAGCGACTAGACGCAAAATCGCGGGAAGAATTGCCTGACTTATTAAGTAGACTCTTCTACGGATGGGCAGAGCGTATGTTGAAGCATGGATCTGCATATCGTCATCGCCTAGCAATGCGGACAATCCGACGCTATGTAAGCCGCCTTGCAGCCTTAATGCTGCAGCTCCTGGAGGATTCTGCGGCTATAGAGACTTTTAGGGATTCGTCATGGCGGCAACTTTACGAGGATTTGCTTGATCATGTGGAGACCGAGCATCAACGTGCACTGTTGGCGCGCGCTATTCGCGAATGGCATCAGTACCTAGTAGAGGAGAATCGCGCTATCCCGCTCCCAGATCAAGATTTAGGAGGATTGGCGATCGATGTCGTTCCAGATGCGCGTATCATCAGCTTGAAAGAGTTTATCGCTCTCAAAGAAGTCATTGCTCGTGGCCGTCATGTCGAGCGACATGTGCATTTACCTATTGTACTCACGCTCATAGCAATCCTAGGTTTTCGTTGCGGCTTGCGCCGGATGGAAGTCCTGCGCCTGCGCATTATGGATTGCCATCTGACCGGTAGGGCCACACTGCTGATCCGCCCTTTTGCGGAACGATCGCTTAAAAGCCGGAATGCAACGCGAGCGATCCCAATCTACGCCTTGCTTGAGGAAGAGGAGTTGAATCTGTTAAGGGATTGGGTACATACCCGCGAAGAGTCTGGTGGACAGCCTCAGGATTACCTTTTTGTGCTTTCAGAAATCGGCCATAACCCGATCTCCCAGGAAACTGCAATGTCACGGATTCATGAGGCACTACGACTGGTAACTGGCGACGAGAAAATGCATTTCCACCATTTGCGCCACAGTTTTGCAAGCCACTTACTCTGGCAATTGGCATTGGCGCAGGTGTCGTCCAAGGCTATCTTTGGTTCCTTGCGCGAGGAACAGCAAATAGCAATCAGGTTTTATGGTAGACTATTTGGGCATAATCGCGGTAGTCGTAAGCATCTATATGCCATGACGAGCTTATTGGGCCACTCAGGGCCTGAAATCAGCGTGAATCATTACGTCCATAATCTAGATCTTCTCCTCGCGCTTCATTTGCGTACGCACATTCCTCAGAAACCCAATGGATGGTGTGCTTTTCTGCCGGAAATTAGCCAGCCTACTCTGTATCGAGTGTTGGGTAAGGAGGGTCTTGATGGGTTGCTTGTACGAGTGCGGAAAATTTATGCAAAACGAATTCAAATTCCACAAGAAATCACCCAGAAAGCGAATATGAAAGAGGGTGTTGGTTCTGTTGGTGGTCTTAGCACTGATGCTCGACTTGATGAGATCTGGCAGATTTTGCGGCAAGGATTTTTAGCGCAGGAAAATCAAGGTGGAGCACTTGATGCTAGCATTTGGAATAGATTGGCAGAGGTGAGTAACTTAAATAATAACCATCTGTTCGCTATGGCAAATAAGGCAAAAGAGATTTACAGCCTGTGCGGGAGGAGTGGAATACGGCACCGACCCCTCGAGATACCTGGCCCTGGGGGTAAAATCAGCATCCCTCTACCAGCCAGAATCCGCACCGCGAGGGATCAGGGGATCTATCGGAAGATTTTGCCGTTTTTTTGGCAAAGCGTGGAGAAGGACCCTCTCGCTCTTAGCCAGGTCCTGGAGATGTATCTGCGTCAGGCCTGGGCAAACTTGCCAGGGTATTTTCTGGCGAAGTCGGTGGATAAACCAGAGGATGCGCTGGCATTTCGACAGTTGCTTTTCGATTGGGGTATAAAGCCAGGTCAAATCGCTTATGTTAGTTACGATCCTGCTAAACGGTCCGTCTGGTGTCAGCGCTGGAAGAAGGTCTTACATCTTCACAAGAAGATTCATATTGATACTCGAAAATCACCAGATCCGGAACGAGCTAAATCCTGGCTTCATCTCTATCCGCGCTTTCCTGGAACTGGTAGGAATCCATTGTCCGCTTCCCCTGGGTTTACTTACCTGTTGATTATGGGAGCCATAGTTCTCGCTGGAAGGGTTATGCCATAACCATCCAGCCCTAAGTTCTTGATCATCTTATGTGGCTGAACCATCCAAACCGTATGACGTTGCACGGTGGATAAGGCCAGGGATTCCACAGTGGCTTCCATGCCGGTATTTCTCTTTCCCGGCAACAACTCATAGAGGTAGACTGAAGCAAAACTTGCCTAAGAGAATAATCGCCCAGACAATCCTATTTGCGCATTAGTGTTGCGATCAGCCTTGCGTAGCCGACTAGATATTCCAAGCTAAATAATTCATTAACAGCCTAGAAACAGGTCTATAGCGATGCCGAAAAAAACCACTCTATCATTGCGTACGTTGGGAATCTGGTAGTGGGTTGAGTCAATCAGATCGCCAGGATTTGTAGGAATGATTTCTGGGTATTACAATCTTATTTGTTGTAATACGAAGGAGTCGGCATGGCCACTACACTCGCTAGCAAGGGTCAGGTCACTATTCCGAAACAGATCTGCGATGCGCTCAACCTGTCACCGGGTTCTGCCGTTGAATTCGCCGTCAATAACGAGGGCGAGGTGGTTATTCACAAGGTCGATGCGCCTGCCAGCTGCAAGCCGGATCGCTATGAGGCGGCTCGTGGCAAGGCCGATGTGAAGTGGCGAACAGATGATCTGATGACCCTGCTGCGCGGTGAGGCTTGACCAGAGATGCCCAGCTTTACGCCACGTATTTCTCCGGAGGTTCTCATCGCCACAAGCCATGGTTCCTAGTAAAATCCTCTTATGAGACCAATCGCAACTACAACCCTACTGCATAAGACTACTCGCCCATTGGCAGTCTGCTCTGTCCTTTCTTTGCAGCCTGGAAAGTGTGCTGGGAAGCATGACCTTGGCTGAGCAAGCTTCCTCCAAGCTTCGTGTCCTCATGGAGATGCGCCCCGCTCTCGATGGGTTCTATGGAATTCCTCAGGAAACCCGGCTCTTGTATGGGGTCTTGTCTCGGCTGCCGGATCTGGAGCTCAGCGGCTTGCTGCAGATGTCCAAGCGAAGTGTCCGCGGGGGTATTTATGGTAATCGAAGATACAGCGAGGCGGAAAAGGTCCATCGCTTCTCGCGGGTGGTCGTCTCGCTCAAGGGGAATACGGCCATCGACTGGAAGGATAGCGTTGGCGAATGGTTGGATAGCTGGTGGCAGGGTTGGCGGTTACGCCTGGGGGCCTGGTTGGGGTTGGGGAGCATCCCCCTGGGTCATTTCGAGACCCGCTACTTTCGCGACTTCATTTGGCAGGAACTCTATGGTCGAAGTCTACCAGCCGTCGATCGCGAATCGGTGCTGCAGGGGGATTACCGCGTATGCGCCTATCCTTGGCGGCGGATGCACTTGAGTGGTATTGAACGGAGCCAATTTGCTTTTTCCTCGCGCTACCCAAAGCTCGATACCCGCGGAATTGACGTGCTCATTGCACAAACCCCTTTTCCAGCTCGGGTGCAGCGCGGGACCCAGTTGGTGGTGCATTACCACGATGCCATCCCGGTCTTGATGCCCCATACCATTTCCGATCGAGCCTTTCATCAAGCCAGCCATTTTCAGGCCATGGCAGCGAATGTGCGCGATGGTGCGCAGTTTGTCTGTGTGTCGGAAACCACGCGGCAGGATTTGCTGAACCTGTTTCCGGAGGCAGAGCCCCGGGCCCACACCATTCACAATATGTTGCCCAGCCATTACTTTCCGGCAGAACCCGAGCCCGAACGGATCCCCGGCATAGTGCGCAGATATCTCCACGGGGAGTTTGAAGGGAGGGTCAAGGGGGCGGGCAAAAGTAGCGAAGGGGAGGGGAATGGTATAGGCCGACGATTCAAAACCTATAAATTGGCACGAAGCTTTCGCTCTGAAGAAGAAAAAACGCGCTTCTATCAGGAAGCACTGCACCCAGAGAGTCGTTTCCTGCTCATGGTCTCCACCATTGAACCCCGCAAGAATCACAGCCGCCTGCTGGAGGCCTGGGAGGCACTGCGAAGCCTGCAAGACCCAGACCTCAAACTGATTTTGGTCGGACATATTGGCTGGGATTATCAAAGCGCCCTGGAAGGATTTCTGCCCTGGATCGAGCAGGGGAGTCTGTTTCTTCTTCATAGCGTTCCCGCCGATGCCTTGCGATTACTGTTCCGCCAGGCCGTGGTGACGGTTTGTCCGAGTGTTGGGGAAGGGTTTGATTTCTCGGGAGTGGAGGCCATGCGTTGTGGGGGCATCGTTGCGGCTTCGGATATTCCGGTGCATCGGGAGGTGTATGGGGCGGCTGCCCACTATTTCGATCCCTACGACACCCAAAGTCTGGTGGAGGTGTTACGGCAGATGATCTACCACCCAGACGCCAAGGAAATCCAACAAGGTCTGCGGGAAACAGGAATCCAGCACAGCGCCCAATACCTGCCCGAAAAAATCCTGCCCCAATGGCAGCAATTCCTGCATCGCTTGTCTGCCAAATAATCCATGGAAAGCGCCGCAAACTCTCCACAATCTAATCACCTACAAGTACAGATCTTTGACCACATCAGCGAGGTCCCTGAAAAAGCATGGGATGCCCTGAGCGCTCAAGGTAGCATCACCCTGTCGCGGGCCTTCTGGTCTGTTCTGGAAGAATCCAAGCTCAATGATTTTGCCTACCGACACCTGCTGCTTTCCCAAAGTGACGGCACCCCCTGTGCCATTGTCACTTGCTATTCGGTCACTACCGACATTGCCATCTTTGCCCCCAAGCCCATCCGCTCGCTATTGAATGGGATCCGCAAAGTTTGGCCAGGCTTTCTACAGCTCAGAATGCTCGAGTGTGGTACCCCGGTCACCATTACCAGCCCACCCTTTGTAACCCAAGAAATCTTCGAGACGGTGTTACCTACTATCCTCGAGCAGATGCAGCGTATGGCGAGAAAGGAAGGCCATTTGCTGATGATCCTGCGCGACTTTGAAAGCAACGCGCAGGCATTGCGTCCTTCTCTAGAAGGTTATGGCTATCACTGGATCGAGAGCCTCCCCAATACCTATCTGGAGATCTGCTGGTCGTCGCCAGAGGAATATCTAGCTTCCATGCGCAGCTATTATCGCAGCAAGGTCCAAAAACACCGCAAACGCGCACAGGAGTCTGGAGTGCGCCA
The DNA here is from genome assembly GCF_031962545.1 of Candidatus Igneacidithiobacillus taiwanensis. NCBI lineage: Bacteria > Pseudomonadati > Pseudomonadota > Acidithiobacillia > Acidithiobacillales > Acidithiobacillaceae > Igneacidithiobacillus > Candidatus Igneacidithiobacillus taiwanensis. The sequence continues at coordinate 371 of NZ_JAVRKK010000106.1, read as the reverse complement.
TGAACTGGTCACCGACTTTGCAAGTCTTGCCGAGACCCTTTGTCGACAATGGATGGTGGTCCATACCCACGCCAAAGAGTTTCAGCGAGAGGTGCTGACTCCGGCGTTTTATCGCAGCCTCTCGAACCGCCTTGGGGAACCTTCCAAAGTCTTGCTCTTTTATCGCGGTACGGAACTGGTGGGCCATGCCCTGCTCTTGCTGGACGGCAAGATGTTGCGTTGGTTGTATGTGGGGCGAGAAGTCGCTTGCAATGATAGCTTATATATTTATATAGCCTATACTGTGGTCGAAACGGCCATATTGCTGGGCGCGGAGCGATTGGAAATGGGGTTGACCACCTACGCCATCAAACAGGATTTGGGTGCCCAAG
>NZ_JAVRKK010000105.1:0-7684 GCF_031962545.1 Candidatus Igneacidithiobacillus taiwanensis | reverse complement strand
GCCGTTCCACGCTGGCGCCGCGCCATAGCCCTGTGGGCCAGAATTGGCGGGCATCATATTGTTTTGGGGAGCAGGCATTGTTGCCGTCCCGGCATCGCCTTGCCAAGGGATCATTCCCGCGCTGGCGCCGCCCGCAAAATTGGCATCCTCTCCGGCATAGGGTGCCGCGATGGCGCTGCTGGCGATGAGGAGACCGGCGAGCACTAACAGGGCTCGAAGACGCTGGGGCGAAGATGTGGAATACATAGATTCTCCTCGATGCGGTTACTTGGTAAACAGGCGCGTGAGAAAACGGCGCCAAGCGGCGACAAAAGCCCGGAGATCCTCCCAAAGGCTCTGCCAGATCAATGACAACAGTGCAAAACAATCGCTACCCCCACGCTTCGTCGTCTGCGGACGAGCGCTGTCGTCCAGCTTTTCACTATGCGTGAGCGGCATCTCGCCGGGGTTGACGACGATCCAGGTGCGATCACTCATGGGGAAGGGCGGTCGGCCGGCAACCGTACCGTCGCCCAAATCGATACTGGCAGGGCAAAAAGCGCGGCGACCGCTCACGCAACCCATGGGAATGACGAGCAAGGTAAGGATCGTCGACACCATCACGCCAAAGAGGAGCGAGATACCCATACCGCGGAAGATGGGCGAGGTGATGATCTCCGCCGAGCCCAGCATCAGCGCCAAGGCGGTGATGACGATGGGACGGGTGCGGGTGGCGCAGGCCTCGATCAGCGCATCGAGGACGGGGTACCCCTCAGCAACCCGCTGCTGGGAGTAATCGACTAGCAAAATCGAATTGCGCACGATAATGCCGGCAAGAGCGATAAAACCAATCATCGATGTGGCGGTAAAACTGGCGCCAAAGAGCCAATGGCCCGGCAAAATCCCGATCAAGGTCAAAGGGATAGGCACCATGATGATGGCAGGAATGACAAAGTTGCCAAATTCCCAAACCACCAGCATGTAAATCAGCACCAGGGCCACCAAGAAAGCCGCACCCATGTCGCGGAAGGTACGATAGGTCACCGTCCAGGCGCCGCCCCATTTGATGGCGGCAATGTCCCCACTCGGCTGGCTGATCCAATTGATCTCCAAGGCCTTGCCGGTAGGAGCCAAGTAGTGGCCGAGGGCAGACTCGACTTCCAACATGCCGTACAAGGGTGCGTCCAAGCGCCCCTGGGTATCTGCCATCACATACTGCACCGGACGCAGGTCTTGCTGGTAAACCGGTGCTTCTGCCGGTACTCGCGCAAAGTTACCGAGACTATAGAGCGGCACGACCCCATATTGCGGTGAGGGAATGGGCAGATTGGCAAGGTTCTGCACATTGCTGCGCAGATACAAGGGGGCCTGCAGATAGATGGGCACCGCTAGGGTCTGCCCGTAGGGATGAAAATTGCCGAGCTCGTGGCCGCCCATGACCAGGGACAGGGTATCGTTGACCGTGGCATTGCTGATTCCCGCCATGCCGGCACGGGTGGCATCCACATGAAAAGCGAGCAGATTATGGGGCGCCATCAGGGTGTTGTTGACGTCCGTCAGGTTCTTACTCTGTTCGAAGACCGTGGTCAGATGTTCGGCCACCGCGTCGCGGATTGCGGCTGAAGGCCCGTAGACTTCGGCTACAACTGGCGCCAAAACCGGTGGTCCCGGCGGCGTTTGCACGACCTGGATGCGTGCCCCCCAGCTCTGTGCTACCGCCTCGATACGCTGCCGCGCTTCCCTGGCCAAGGCTGAACTTGAGGCGGAGCGGTCGGCGCTGTCTACCAATTGCACATGGATCATCGCCTGCCAAGGCTGATTGCGCAAATAATAATGACGAACCATACCGTTGAAATCGTAGGGCTCCGGTGTGCCAACGTAGCTCTGCAGGGCGACGACATCGCGCATCCCCTGCAGGCGTTCCTGTATGGCGTAGGTGGCGTTGGCGGTGTCGGGCAGGGCGGTGCCCGCTGGCATGTTCACTACCACATTGAAGTCGTTGGAATTCCCGTGGGGCAGCATGGTGAACGGTACCCACTCCACCAAGAATAAGGCCAAACTGCCGAAAAACGCGACGACAATGCTCGCCAGAAACAGGCGCCCATACAATTTGCGCCGCACGAGCGGAATGAGGGTTTGGGCGAAGAATTTACGCAACCAAGCCGCCTGCTTTGCCTCGCGATGGTGCATTTTTTCCAGCACCCGCAGATTCGGCTTGAAACGCAAAATCAGCCACGGCGCCAACGCAAAGGCAATGAGCAGAGAAGACAGCATGGCCACGGAGCCAAGCACCGGGATCGGCGCCATGTATGGTCCCATCATCCCGCCTACAAAGCCCATGGGCAGTAGCGCCGCAATCACCGTAAAAGTAGCCAGGGTGGTAGGGTTGCCCACCTCGCGCACGGCATCGATGAGGATCTCCGTCGAGGTGTTGTTCTCCTGCAGCCAACGGCGATAGACGTTTTCGACGATGACGATGGAATCGTCCACCAAGATACCGATGGAAAAGATCAGTCCGAACAAACTCACACGATTGATGGTGATACCTACGATCCACGCGGCAAACACCGTGATCAGCAAAATCAACGGAATAGTGATAACGACGACGGCGGCAGCGCGCCAGCCCAAGGTGAGAAAAATTAATACCGTGACTGCCGCCGTAGCTACAAAGAGCTTGAACAACAAAGAGTTGACCTTGTCATTGGCAGTTTTACCGTCGTTGCGGGTGATGCTGACATGGACATTCTCCGGGATGACGGACCCCTCGAGAGAATGCACCCGCGCAATCAATGCCTCGCCAACGCTCACCGCGTTGCTACCGGCCGTCTTCGCCAGGGCGATGGTCACTGCCGGTGCATTGTTGACCCGCTCTCCATCCTTGCTTGCCGCGCCGCTGCTGTAGGTGACCAGACTATGGGGGGTGGCGGGTCCGTACTGGACACTTGCTACTTGCGAGAGATAGACCGGTGCGCCATGAAAAACGCCCACCACCAAGTTTTCCACTTGCTGAGGGCTGCGCAAAAAGCCGCCACTGAGCACCGCCAAATGGGTATTGTTGCCCTCGGCGCTGCCGCTTTGTAGTTCCTGATTGGCAGAGCGCACCACCTCGGCAACGGCCTGTGGCGGCAGGTCGTAGGCCGCCAAGCGGCTCGGCTGCACGTCGATATTCAGGGCATCCGTGGCGCCATGCACAATAAAGCTCTCGCCGGTGTCTGGAACCTCTTTCAAGCGCTTCAATACGCTTTGCGCGATCTCATCGAGCGTGCCAGGCCCCACGCTCTCCGACCACAGGGTAAAGGTCATGAAAGGAACGCTATTGATGCCCTTGGCCCGCACCAAGGGTTTGCCCGCCCCGGCAGGGATTCGATCCATATTGGCGGCAAGCTTGTTGTACACCGCCACCAGAGCTGGGGCCATATGCTCACCAACCGTGAATCGCACGGTAACCATGGCCTCACCTTGATTGGAGACCGAGTACACATGCCGCACCCCCGGCAGCTCGCTCATCAACTGCTGCAAGGGGTCGGCGACCATGCGTGCTACTTCCGCTGGCGAGTGCCCAGGATATGGCACAAAGATGTCAACCATGGGCACGGAAATCTGCGGATTCGAGGCCCGTGGCGTAGAAATGAGGCCGAGAATGCCCGCCGCCAATAGCACGAGCAGCAAAAGCGGAGCCAGCGGCGAGTTGATGAAAATGCGCGCGATGCTCCCCGCCAAACCGAGATTTTTCTTCTCTGGAGCCTGCGGAGAATGGCTGCCGTTACAGGCGTTCATGCAGCCGCTCCTGCCGTGGTTTGCAGACGATAGCCGGAACCAATCCCGGCGGGTGGATCATTGACAATGATGTCGCCTGGCCGCAAGCCCGACAAGACCTGTACCATGCCGTTACCCAAGGGTTCGCCCAGGCGCAAAACGCGCAGTTGCGTAATGCCCTGCACGTCCACGAGTACCGAAGGCAGACTGCGTCCGGGGAGGAGGGCCGATTGTGGAATCGCAACGCCGAGAGATGTTGATTGCGCAGCAGGTAGATGAACGGTCACATAATCGCCAGCGCGAATGCCGGTATTAGACGGCAGCGCGAGCTTGACGGCAATGGTGTGCGTTTGCGCATCCGCCTGGGGCGCGATTTGTACTATCCGTGCGCTTACCAAACGGCCATCGCTGTCGACTTGCAAGGCAGCGCCGAGTCGTAGACCCGCGCTCATGCTGGTGGGTACCTGCACAAGGACCTGTGCGGGGCCAGCCCCTCCCAATACCAAGAGCGATTGACCTGGTTGCACCACATCACCGGGGTTGACGTCCTTCTGCAGAATGACCCCGTAGAAAGGAGACACCCCGTACGCATTGCGGATCTCTGCATCGATCTCGCGAATGCGATAGGCTGCCGATTGCAATTGCGCCTGTGCCTGCAAGGCAGCGGCGCGGCGATTGTCGAGAGCAGCAAGGTAATTGGCCCAGGGATTTTGCTGGTTGCCCATCATGGCCCCTAGAGCCTGACCAAACCAAGCGAATGGATTCCAGGGGCTAGCGCCGCCGCCATAGTTATAGAGCTGCACCTGGTACTGCGAATAGCCATTGCTCACGGCCACCTGCGCCGCGGCATAGGCGGCTTCCGCCTGTGCCCGCTGTGCCAGCAGGGCATCGGTGTCGAGCGCAACCACTATCTCGCTGCCCCGCACCGGCGTACCCGCAGGGCCTGCAACGTACTGCACGCGACCAGCAGTCTGTGCACGCAACACCACTATTTGTCCGGGAATGGCGCGGGCGCCCAAGACCGGACCCAATGCGGGGGCAGGGTGCACTTCGATCAGAGCGGGCGCGGCAAGGGTCATCGCCGGAGCGAGGCCCAACGCTACAATGGGGAACCAGCGAATTACGGTAGAGCTGCGAGGGATCATTTCCGTGTCGTTCCTAAAAAATGCTTGCCCTCGGCAAAGCATAGTTCGTGCCTATTTGTAACAATATGTTTTTTAAGCACTAATAAATACGTGCCTAGATCGCTGTTGCAATACGAAAAGAGGTTTGGCAGAAAAAACAAAGAGATGATCTGTTGCAGTAGCGGTGTTGCGTTGCAGCAGCTAGGAATAATCGTGGCGTAACAGACTGATAAAATAAGAAAAATCATGTTGGATAGTGCGTTCGAGAAGAGCATCTGCTACCTCTGCAACGGTTGCAACAGGCGCCACAGCAAAAGATCCAAAGAAAAACAATGAGGTAAAAACTACCGTTGCAGGCGAAACTAGCAAGAAAATTTTTTAATGTGAAAAAACAAGTTGTTATAATGTGGCACGGACTGTGCTTTGCTGCACTTCAGTAATTCTGGATCGGGATTGCTGGGTGTCGGCCGAGGCGCAGAAGGCGCGCTCCAGTCGGCGACAGATGATGGCGATGATGCGTAGGAGTGCCTTTGTTATGAAGACAATGATGAACGAAAAACGATGGATCTTGGGTTCAGCCGCAGCCCTTGGAGTCTCTGTCTTACTGGCTGCAGGGCCGGCCTTTGCCTGGGGGCCATGGGGGGGTGATATGCCCTGGGGCGGGATGCCCTGGGGCGGGGGAAGCAATCCCTTTTACAGCGGTGGCGGTCCTTTTGGTGGCTATGGTGGCCCCTTTACTGGCAGCAATGGACCCTGGGACATGGGCAGCATGAGCTTCAACGGTCCGCACGGCGGCCCAATGAGTTTCAACAGCGGCCGCTACGGCAGCTATGGGCAGGGATTCAATGGCTATTACGGTGGAGCCTATGGCAACGGGTATGGTCAGGCCTATGCTCCCAGCGCCCCTTATCCCGCCTATCCCAATTACGGACCGGGCGGTGCCTACGGTGCGTATCCGCAACCGGCACCTGCCTATTATCCCCCTGTGTATCCACAGCAGCAGGCGCCCGGTTATGCGCCGCCTTCCGGGCCCTATGGTTATGGTGACCCTTACCCCGGCTATGCCCCAAGCTACAACCCGTATGGCTATGGGTATCGCTAACCAGGAAGGATAGTACAAGCAGTAAAGGCGGTGCCCGGCAGGGCGCGTCGCTTTTCTGCTTGGAGCACATCTGATCGTTACGAGAGGAGTCAGGTATGACAACGAATGAGCAGGACCCACACGCCAGCAAAGACCAGTTATCGTCTGCCGGCGAAGGATCCGACGTCGGGCGCAGCGGCAACGTGTCCGACGAAACCCCCGGGACGACGGCGCCAAAAGCCAGCGACCACGCAGGGAACCCAGAAAGTGAAACCGTACCTTCCGGAACGGAAGCACCGCAGATTATTCCGGGGTCGGGAACCACTGCGCCGGAATTAGCCACCGAAGCATCTGGTACTTCGGCGCCTTCCCCGGCTTCCGTCGGGGGTGGGGGCACGACGCCGCCAGGCGCTACCAGTTATCCGCCGCTGCCGCCGCGCCAGCCCAAAAAGACCGCTATTAGCCGGGTGCTTTCCTGGCCCGCTTTGGTTCTTCTCCTAGTCATCATTATCGTCATTTTGTTCATTTGGGGGGTTACCGCCCACCAGCAGAGCGGTACGCCAAAGGTCGCGGAAAAGACCCTTACCGTTGCCCCCATCGCCGCACCCGGTATGGCGGCAAGCCCAGAGGCGGCACCCCAACTCACCGCCGAACAGCGCCGAGAGCTGATGGCGGCGCGTGCCGCCTATTGGCAGCATGACATTCCTGCCGCCATCCAAAAATATCAGGATCTCATTCAGCAGGTGCCCAATGCTGCCTTCGTCTACGGTGAGTTGGGTAATGTGTACTACATGAATGGCGAGCGCCAGAAGGCAGCCGAAAATTTTTCCCATGCCGCCATGCTCTTGATTCAACAAAATCAGCCACAACGGGCTGCAAGCTTAATACCGGTGCTCGGCGCTTTGGATCCGACCCTGGCGCAAAAGGTTCAGGCAGCCTTGGCACGCAGTCCGGAAGATTCCGGGTACGGCAATTCTGGCGGATATTGACGTAGCAAATACTATCCATTGTTGGGCAGAGTTTGACTCTGCCCATTTTTTAATCGTTGATCAGACGCGGCCCATTACCGCAAAACTTTTAATGAACGGAGCGGCCATACGCGGATCTTTTAACATGCTCTTATAGTTACCCACCTTGAATTTGATCTTGCCGGTGGTAAAGGCCATACCCAAACCCGTCATTCCCGGTGGACTCGAAATCCACTTCATCCATTGGTCGACGCTGGCGCGGATGTCCCAGTTCAGCGCTTGTCCCTGAAAGGGGCCAGCACTAACGGCTTGTCCCCGCGCAATTTGTAAAAATCCGCGAGGCGCTTCTTCTTCCACAAAGCCATAGGCAATATTGGAAGCAAAATCGATCTGCGCCAAGGCCTGCGCCAAGTCCGGCTCCTGGTTCCAGGCGGCGGCAAATCGTTCCATCCAAGTGGGGGAAAATAGTTCAGCCATAGATCAACTCTCCTTGCGTTCATAGGGCGGACAGTAAACCCGCCAGGACATGGCAAGCAGCTTTCATTCCCGCAACATTTGTAGATCTGATCTCTAAAAATCAGGGTGATAGAAAAGAGTTTCTGTTTTTCCCGACCAGACGGGTGTTGCAGATGCAACGCGCTCGCTGATGACTGCAACGGTTTGGTCTAGGTTGCCACGCTTGCATAAGTTCACAAACCTTTGGCACTTCTTTGGCGAGGGAGGAGTGCCATGCAGGTTCAACATGTCGGGTACCGGATCCGGGGGTTTTACCGGGT
>NZ_JAVRKK010000104.1:0-7887 GCF_031962545.1 Candidatus Igneacidithiobacillus taiwanensis | reverse complement strand
ACAACGCCGAACGGCCACACCATCGACTCGGACAGAAACCACCGCTATCCTTCCTCCTCCAACATCTACCACAGTGCCAAAGGTGGTGGACGCATACAGCCCCTTGGTGAAAAGCCCGCAGAGCAATATAATCCAAGGCCACGCCGGCATAGCTCAGCAGGTAGAGCAGCTGATTTGTAATCAGAAGGTCACGGGTTCAATTCCTGTTGCCGGCACCAATAAAATCAAGCTGTTACGGTAACAGCTAACTCCTTTTTTTCGCCGTTATCGCTTCCAGTAGGCTAACAGTAGGCCAAAATCGGGGCGCTAGTTCCGCCCCAAAAGCGGGCATCGATGCCGCCTTTTCTGCGGCACCCAAAACAGCCGGGGCTATTGCTCTTAGATTCTGAGGCACAAGGACAACCAGCGATTCCCCCGCCGCCAAGTTGCACAGCACCCCCGGCGGCGGTTGGAGGGGAGGCTTGCTCTTGAGTTCTTCGGCAGCCTAGATACCGGCCCTAGCGAATAGCAAAGCGGTTGGCCGTAGGCCAAATTCGCGGGCCGGTAATGGCTGCAACGAAGAACGAGAGCAAGCATTACCCCTCCGCGCCAAGGGGTGCCTACGATAGGTAATAGTATGTTGTATCGTACTACACACACTCTAGGGATGGGGGCTCCCTCCGGGGGCGCTTCTCCCGGTGTATCCTCTCGTTTTCGGGGTACTGCTTAGACTCGGTGCCGCCTAAAACGGGACGTCGGCCAACCAGTCGGGGGTATACTCCGGCGGCGGGGGGCCCCAACTTGGGAAAAGGCGAAGCCCCCGAGTCGAGGCGCGGGGGCTTCTTGTTAAGCCTATCTTGGCGGTGGCCCTCCCGGCGGTGGCCCTCCCGGCGGTGGCCCTCCCGGCGGTGGCCCTCCCGGCGGTGGCCCTCCCGGCGGTGGCCCTCCCGGTGGTGGCGGGGGTGGTGCCCCTGGCGGTGGAGGTGGGGGTGGCGAAATGCCTAACCCCGCAAAATATGCCCCTGGCGGCGGTGGGGGCGGGGCGCCTGGCGGCGGCGGGGGCGGAGGCGGTGCCCCCGGAGGGGGCGGGGGTGGCGGCGCTGGGTAGTACTGATAGTAGTATTGGGGGTAGTAGTACCACATGAGGTACTGGGCGTAGAGCGGCTGCGGATAGTATTCCCCATATACTGGAGGTGGTGTCCAAAAACTGTACTGCGGGTAATTGGAAAACCCTACTGCATACCCAGGCCCACCCAAGTCCAGACTGAAATTCAATGGGTCGGCATTTGCGCTCACAATGCAACCAAGACTCGATACCAGCAATAGCGAGAGCAGAGTTTTCTTTGGCGACTTCAACATGGAAGACTCCTTAATTCTGCGTAGGAATGCTTAAAAGGAATCGCCAAGACCGACGGCACCGCGTAAGCCACCTGCGGTGTTACCATACTGGTTGGTCGTGCCCACCAATAAAACAAATAGTCGATTCTTTTTCATGGGATCACTCCTGATCTTGCGGCTTGCGAGACATGGGAGCAATCCTCGTGCCAGAGACAAAAACCGCCATGTTCTTCGAGAATTACTGGTAGGGCCCTCTCAAACCACCCGTAGTTTCCCACAGAGTTGTCGCCTGGTGGAGACGGCGGTGGGTTTCAGAAGCTTAGACCGGAGATATCTTATCAGTAGGAATCAGCGGATCTTCTGCGATTGCAGTGGGTTTCCTCCGGTTGGCATCTTTCCTGCTTGGGTACCCAGCGGGACGATCGGAGACAAATGATGCAGAGAAGACGTTGTAACCGAATTCTATCGTTAGGGATCGTATTGGTTTCTTTGGGCTGTGCGGCGATAGGTCTCGGTACTGTGCAGGCCGATACGCTCAACTTCGCGTTGAACATGCCCCCTGACGTATGGGGGCAACCTCCCGGAGAGGACCTGTATACCAATGGCTACAGTCCCGCGTATTCCTGGCGGGCTTACCGAAAAGAGGCACACTGGGAGCGACACTGGGAAAAGCGTCAGCGAAAGGCGGACCACCGCTATTGGAAAGCACGACGCAAATACTACAAGAGGATGTACAAGGCGCAACGGAAGTACGACCGCTCCATCTACGGGTATTAAAGGAGAACGCGAATGGATATCGATTGGTGTCTGTTCTCTCAACCTCGGCGCAGCAGCACATCTGCCTTCCTGTAAACTCTGCGCTCCCAAAATCTTTATGCATTTTTCGCGATGATCGCGCGTGCCAAGTGCCGCGCTTGTGCCAGCTCGCCAGCGTAGATCTGCGTGCGGTAGCCTCGTGTTGGTGTTTGCGTGATGGGTTGCAGTACGGTCTTGGCTCCTTTTGCGTCATGAATGGCAATCTGCGCAATCATGGAAAGACCCGGGCGCAGAGGATGACGGCGTAGCTCCGCGGGCAAGAGGGCGATACGGATCGGCACTCGCTCCACGATATGAATATAGTTGCCCGTGGCGTTCTCTGGGGGAAGCACGGCAAAGGCACTCCCCGCTCCCGGTACCAGTCCTTGCACAACACCGTGGTAGAGAACTCGGCTGCCGTAATAGTAGCTCTCCAGCCGCACCGGCTGCCCGGGCCGCAGTTGCGCCATTTCCGTCTCTTTGACGTTGGCCACGACCCAAAGATCGTCCAAGGGTACGATGGTAAAGAGCCGTTCGCCCGGATGCACCATCAGGCCCGGATAGGCTGAGCGCTGAGCGACGAAACCGCTGACGGGCGCCCGTAGATCGCGCCGTGCCCAGTCGATGTAGCGGCGTTCTAGCTCTGCCACCGCCGCGCGCACCTGGGGATTGTTTTGCAAGGTGGTACCGCCAACGAGCGCTTGCGCTGCCTGGAGTTTGGCTTGCGTTGCCGCCATCTCTGCCTGCAGTGCGGCCATATCTTGCCCCGTATTGGCGATTTGGATAGCGGCTACGGCACCGCTCCCCGCTGCCCCCCGATAGCGCTGCAGATCGTCTCGAAGCTTGCCGAGCTGGGCTTGCTGCGCACGAAGTTTTCCTTGGATTTCGTGTACCGCGGCAAATTCCCGACGCAGTTGCCGTACGGTTCGCCCCAAGGCGGCCTCGCTGGCTCGTAGGGCAAGTAGACTGCGGTCTCCTTGGAGGCTCGCGAGAATGGTGCCCGCGCGCACATACTCGGTGCTTTCCACATAGACGTGGCGAATCGTACCGGCGCTCTGCGCCTGAACGGGCGTGATGTTGCCCTCTACATAGGCATCGTTGGTACAGATGCGCTGACTGCCGATCAGCACCCACCAGACGGCCCAGCCCATGAGCAGCAACGCCAGCACCAAGCCCACTAGGAGATACTTGCGACGCGAACGATTCGACGCTTGGAGGGTTTCTACTGGCACCTCAGTCATCCTTTGTTTTCTCCAAATATCCCCCGCCCAACGCAGATTCCAACAAGGCCCAATTCTGCCAGCGTGCCGTGACGATGGCCGTTTGTCGTTGGCTGACCCGTATACGCGTAATTTCCGCTTCGATGCTGGGCAGTTCGTCACGCAAGCCCTGGCGCCAGGCTTGCTGCTGCAATTGCGACTGCTCCCGTGCCGCTGCTGCCGCGGTCTGCTGGGCCTGATCCTGCCGCTGCAGTTTCTGCGCCGTGCTCAGGCGGTCGGCAATTTCCCGCAACGCGGTCAGGAGCGTGCTGCGATACCGATCCTGAGCGATCAAAAACGCGGCATTCTGCGCCTTGAGATGCGCGCGCAGGGCACCGCCCTCAAAAATTGGCAGGGTGATGACCGGACCGATAGCGTGGGCGAAGTTCCCGGGCGCAAACAGATCGCCAAGGTGAATGCTGTCCCAACCGGCCAGGAGGCGAAGATTGATGTTGGGATAAAAGGCAGCCCGTGCCGCCCCCACCTCGGCCGCAGCCGCTTGCACTGCCCAACGGGCGGCGACGACATCTGGACGCCCAGCCAATAAGCGCAGAGGGAGTTCCTTGGGTAGTCCCGCCGGCGGGACGAGTGCCTGGGTTGCCAGCGCCTTGCCGGCTATCTGCATAGCAGGCCCAGCGCCGCACAATTCAGCCAGCGCGTGGCGCTCGGCAGCAACGGCTGCCCGAAATTTTGCAACCTGCTCCGCCGACTGCGCCACAGCCAGCTTCTCTGCATGTACCGGACTTGCGCTAGACAATCCCTGGCGAAAGCCGCCTTCGGCTACACCCTCGGCCCGCTCTTGCAGGGCGTGCAAATGCTCTGCCTCTCGCAGCAGGCGCAGGTCACCGGCGAGCGCAAAATACTGGACGACAACCGCAGTGCTGACCAGCAATCGCGCCTGGGCGGCCTCCGCCTCGGTCATGGCTAGCTGCCCGCGGGCCGCCCGTACCAGGTCGCGATCCTGCCCCCAGAGATCCACATGATAGCGCACGACAAGGGGATTGATTTCGCCAAAGGTATTGCTGGTGCCATTGGCACTGAGATGCAGACCCTGGGCCGAAAAATACTGCTGGGTCAGTGCCAAACTAGCATCAAAATGAGGCAAGAGCCGGGAGCGGGCAGTACCGACATCGGCTTGCGCCAGCAGCACCTTGCCCGCCGCCGCACGCAAATTTGGGTTCTGCTGCAAGGCAGCGTCTACCAACCGGTCGAGCTCGGGGTCTTGGGCACTGCGCCACCACTGTGCGGCAGGCCACGGCGTCGTGGCCATGTCTGCGGATCGTGGAATGCGCAGGTCTGCTTGATCCGCTGGGTTCTTGGGCAAATGCTCCGGCAGGCGAGCGCAGCCAGTCATCAGTACCACAACGCATGACAGTATCGCAGCCAAGCGCATCTTCATGGCTCGACCAGTTCTGCAATGGCCGTTTGCTCCGCAGCACTCTCGGTGCTCTGTACCCTGGGCGCGCGCGCGAGCAGACTCCACAGCGCAAGGAGCAAAAAAACCCATCCCGCAAGATAAAAAATTTCATTGAAGGCAAGCATGGCGGCGTGCTGTCGTACCGATGCTGCCAGCAGTCCGGGCAGGTGGGCAAAATGGCGCTGCGCCGCCTGCCAAAAGCTTAGATTGCTGCCCTGCACTTCTACCAGAAAATGACGATGGAGGTCTAAACGCCGTTCCCAGAGGGCGGCCACCAGTGGAATACCCAGGGCCTGACCAGTGCTGCGCAAGAGGTTCAACGCCACGGCAGCGCGCTGCTCTGCTGGGCCGGAGAGCCCCCAAAGACCCATCCGAGCCCAGGCACCAAAAGCCCCGCCAAGACCCAAGCCCACCAGCATTGGGGGCTCGGCAATACGGCTCGGCGAGACCGGGAGATCGTAACTCGATAGCCAAAAGGCAGCCCCAGCCAGAAGGAGCAGAGACGCTAATGCCAGGGGGCGTGGATCGTATCGCCCAAGATACCAGTGCGCAAAAGTAGCACTCACTGGCGCAAAAATGGCGAGACTGAGGAGTATCTCGCCGATGGCGCGGGCGCTGTAGCCAAAGCTCAGCTGATACTGGACGATGAGCAAAGCCAAGGTGCCCTGAAACACCAAGGCGGTCAAAAACACCCCGACGGCCGCCACCCGGAAATTGGTGTATCGAAAATTTCCCAAATCCAATGCCGGCAGAGATTGTCGTCGACACCACCAAATCGTCGCCATCGAAAAGACGAGCCCAAGGCCGGCAAGCAGGCGAATTTCCGAGGAGCGCCACCAGTCGTCCTTGCTCCCCAGATTACCGATCATTTCCAGGCTCAGTAGGCTCACCACCAAAAGGGCATAACCCAGCCAATCCATGCTTGGCCTTTCCCCACGACGCTCCGGCGCTTCCCATAGCCATATCCCAAGAAAACTCAAGAGCAGGATGGGCAGGTTGAGTATAAACAGCCAGCGCCAACCCCAGGCATCATCGATCCAACCGCCAACGAACGGGCCGATGGCAAAGGGCGTGATGGCGGCAATACCCCAAAGCAGCAGGCCATGATCCCGCCGATCGCTGTGGTAGTGGCGCAGCAGGATGTTCAGTGAGAGAGGAATACTGAGACCTCCCGCGAGGCCGGCAATGATCCGAGCCGCTAAAAAAGGCGCGTACTCGCGGGTGGTGGCGTTGGTCAGCGAGGCACAGAAAATCGCCGCCAGGCAAAAGAGCAATCCATTGCGATCACCAAAGCGTTGGCTGACCCAACGCCCGAGGGGCAGGCCCAAACCCAAAGCCAAAAAGTAGAGATCTTGGGTCCAGTCGCCATAGATCATATTGCGCCCCAAGGAGGCAATGACCCGAGGGATCATGGGCAGGTAGGCGCCACCATTGAAAAGCACCAGAAAATGTCCAAGGCCAATGGCCAAATTGACGGCCAGGAAGCGCCCCGGGGCCGCGTGCGCGCTGACGGTATGGAGTTGACGATGGAGAAAGCGAAGCATAGTGGCCTTAAAAAAACCCAGGGCGGAGCCTAGCAATGGAAACGCTATCGGACCAATAGGAAGTTATGATAGAAACTATCGGTCATGACGATATCTACCCTTTCCCTGGAACTCCTCGAAACCTTTCTGGCGGTAGCCGAGAGCGGCAGCGTGAGCAAAGCCGCCCAAATCCTCCACCGCAGTCAACCAGCAATTTCTGAACGTCTGCAACGACTTACCGAGCTAGCGGGCGAACCCTTATATTATGGTATTGGGCGCGGAGTTCGCCTGACGGCGGCGGGAGAGGCCTATCTCGGCCCCGCCCGTCGCCTTCGAGATCTCAAGCGGGAATGGGCAGACATGGTCCAGCGCCGCAAACAGCTACAGGAAGGTGTTCTCAAGATTGCCGCCACCAATACCGTAGCCAACTATTTTCTGCCGCAATACTTGGTGCGTTTTCGGCAGGATTACCCCGAGATAGAACTACGGCTGCGGGGTGGAATCACGGACTGGTCTCAATACTCTCTGATGGACTGGGATCTCTTCTTCCTGGAAGAGGGTGCGCCGATAACGGGACTACCGCCCCACTATGACGCCAGGCCCTGGCTCGAGGACGAGATTCTCGCCATCTTCCCCAAGGGGCATGCCCTCGCCAAAAAGTCCGGCTTAGGTTTGGCCGATCTGGTAGGCGAGCCGCTGGTCTGGCGCGAGGAGCAATCGGGCATTCGCCAGCGCATGCTGCAAGAATTCCGGAAGGTTGGCATCGAGCCCACCATTCGCATTGAGGTTAACGGTGTCGAAGCCATGGGCACCGCGGTAGCGGCTGGACTCGGCATCGGCTTCATCACCAGTACCGCCTTACGCCACCGCTCCGATTGGGCAATCGAAAGCCGTCGATTAGGCGACCCTATTCATTGGACCCTATATCTGGTTGCCCCCAAAGCCCCCTACCGCTCCCATACCATCGCTCGTTTTTTGCAGTATGTAGATCCCGCTGCGTAAGACATCAACCCGAGAGACTATTTTGGCTGACCTCTGAAAAACTACAGCTCCAAAGCGGGAGAACGACTCCTCTTGCGAGGGGCATCAGGAAGGCGTGAAGCACAGTAACGCATGCACCTCGTCCAAATGCACCACCTGTTGCATGCTCAAGACGAGTCTATGTTGTTCCAGTCAGCTTCTACGACAACTCGTATGTTGCCGGTTGGCTGATGCTTTCTGCTATTGCTGCTTTCCTGTCGTGCAATAGGAAACCCTAATTGCTTACTAAAAATAGGCCTTATCAAGATGTTTGCTGCCGGACGGCTGCCAGAGCGGGATTCGTTGCGATTCATCCAAATTCATCGCAATTGCGACGAATAGAAAAGTTGGGAAATTGGAAGTGTTATTCCTGAAGGATGACAATGTCAGGACAGGCTATTTTAATTGGTGGAGCCAAGCGGGATCGAACCGCTGACCTCTTGAATGCCATTCAAGCGCTCTCCCAGCTGAGCTATGGCCCCGTTTTCTGGTCGGCGTACTATTCCAGAAGCCGGGGTCCGTGTCAACAGACAACGCGTCAGGCGCGGCGCCGACC
>NZ_JAVRKK010000103.1:0-8031 GCF_031962545.1 Candidatus Igneacidithiobacillus taiwanensis | reverse complement strand
GATACTCAGCCTGGTAGGCGCGGAAAAAGTCGAGCAAGGCCTCCGCCTGACAACCTTTGCTGCCGAGGTGCACGTCGGAGATGAAAATCGCTCGACAGTTGTAGCTAGGCGATCGCTGCTCGGTTTCCTGGTGAAATGCAGGCATGTATGAACCATGGGGCGAATGCGTGGGCAGAGTATACGCAAAGAAAAGGGATGCTGTCTCGCGCAAGGGAACGCTGCAAAAAGGATTGGCACTGTCACATAAGTGTCACAAAAAATTCATACTACTGTCACAAAAAAAGGTTACAGTTTGGTTAACAGAAAAAGTATTTGCCGCAGCGAATAGAGGAGTTTGCGATGATTTATGCCTTGCTGGCCGGTAGCCTGCATCATGCTCTCCATCTGCAGGACGCGTTGACCATGTTGGCAGCGGCGCGCTGGGAAGAGGTCAACCCACTCTATCAGGCGCGGGTTTTGGTGCATGGCGACGATCCCTTGCGCAGCTCTTTGGAGCGTCGTTTGCGGCGACAAAAAGCGCAGGCGCGGTGCATCAACGACTACGACGCCTTGCGCGATAGCTTGCAAAACTGGCACCCGCAGCTACTGATCTTTACCAACTGGAATCGTGAGTTGTCGGAGCTGTTGCTGGCAAGTCAGGATCTCCTTTTACAAGACAATACCGCAGTGATGGCCCTCGGCCCAGAGGGCGACGAGGCGGCCATGAGTGCTCTGGACGCTGGGGCGAACGTCTATGTGGGCACGCCAAGTAGCGAGAATCTCATCCTCGCGCAGGCCGGCGCCCTGCTGCGCCACGGACATCTTTGGGAGCAAGTGACCATCGATATTCCTGGGGTGTTGCGCATCGATCCCGAAAGTCGTCGGGTCTTTGTGTACCGCGAGGAGGTGCAGCTCACCAAACGGATCTTTCGGCTTTTTCATTATTTGGCCCAGCAGCCTGAGCATACCTTTTCGACGGCGGAAATCGCCCAGCAGCTTGCCATCAGTAACCGCCATGTGCGGCAGAATACGGTGGCGGCACAAATCCATCGCCTGCGGAAAACGCTGGAATTGGTCGGTGCCTCCTCTTGGCTGCAAACGGTTCATGGTTTTGGCTATCGCTTGAGCATTCCTAAGCCCGAAGCGACCAGTGAAGCCAGTCCAGCCAAATCGAGCGGGCTGTCATAAAAGTGTCATATAGCATTCATCAAACTGTCACATTCTTTTGCTAGAGTGCGGACTTCGCAAAACAGGAGATCTATCCCGTGAACATCGCTTATTTCATTCATCTGGCCAATTACTCCGACGGGATCTTGTATGCCCTGCTGCTGCTGCTTCTTATCGAACTGGCGGTAATGGTGGATCGCTTTTGGTATCTGCGCCGCACCCTCTCCCGCGGCGACGCCATCGTGCACGATCTGGCCGATCATGGTCGCCTCGATCGCGACACCCTCAACCGCTTGGCAGAGAACGCCAAGGGACTGCCCGAGGCCAGCTTGCTGCGGATGGCCGCCAGCCATTCCGGACAAGTGAAGGGCGAGGCCCTGGCCAATCGCCTCGAGGAAGCCGTCATCACCTTGGCACCGGAGCTCGACCGTCGCTTGTGGCTGCTCGACACCATCATCACCCTGGCGCCGCTTTTGGGCCTGTTTGGTACCATCATCGGCATGTTCCATGCCTTTCATGTGCTGGCCGCCCCCGGTCACTCGCCCATGGAGGTAACCGGTGGTGTGGCCGACGCCTTGGTCGCGACCGCCTCGGGTCTCTTTATTGCCATTCTGGGTCTGCTGGCCTTCAATGCCTTCAACAATCAGGTGCGCATGATTCTGCTGCAGCTCGATTCGGTGAAGACCATGCTGCTCAACCGGATGGATGGACAGCCGATGCTGCATCCCGATTCCGACCCCAGTGAGCGGACCCTGGAGCCGGTGGCCATGGCGAGGGCGAGCTAATGGAGCGGCGCTACTTCGAGCGCAGGAAGGGGCGGGTGGAGATCATCCCGATGATCGACATCATGCTCTTTCTCTTGGTCTTTTTTATCATGATCACGATTCAGATGATTCCTGACCAGGGGCTCAACCTCCAGTTGCCGCAGTCGAGCGAGGCCAAGCAATTGCCGCGTCCGCACATGACCATCAACATTCAGGAAGACGGTACGGTGGTAGTGAAGAATCATCACTATGACCTGGCAGGTCTGGAGAATTTGATTCGCCAAGACGGTAATCCCGGGAAGACGGTGGTGACCATTGCTGCCGACAAGGCCGTGCCGTACCAGAAGTTCATCAACGTCATGGATGCCTGCCAGAAGGCTGGCGCCAACGACATCGGTTTGGCAGCAAAGGCTTCCTGAGATGAGTACCGCACTCACCCCCAGTACCTTGGCCCCCAAGCCAAGGGGCTATTTTGGTCGCGCTTTGTTGATTGGAGCGTTGCTGGAGCTTGGACTTTTGGCGGGCCTCATTTGGTGGGGCAGCCAAAAGAGCCCACCGCCGCCGCCCAAGCCGAAGCGCATCGCCATTCACATGGTGCAGCCGCCCAAGCCGAAACCGCTGCCGCCACCGCCAAAGCCGGTGGTGCACCCGAAACCAGTGCCTAAGCCTGTACCCAAGCCGATTCCCCGGCCGGTGCCGCATCCCATACCGCATCCGGTGGTACACCATGCGCCAACGCCCAAGCCGCTGATGGCCAAGGCGCCGCAGCCAACGGCACCGGTGGTACCGCCAGCCCCGCCGGTGACACCGCCGCCACCACCACCGCCGGCGCCAAGCCCGGCCCTGGCGCAAGCGGCCATTGCTCGGTACGCTGCACTGGTGCGGTCGCAGGTGCAGTCCCAGGCGCATGTACCCGAGGCGGTGCGCTTGATGCATCTCAGCGGCACGGCGGTGATCAGCTTCGAGCTACTTCCCTCGGGCAGCCTAGTCTGGGCAAAATTGGCGCAGTCGAGCGGAGTGGGCGCCATCGATCGGGCCGCCTTGGCGGCGGTCAAGGCGGGGTCGTATCCGCCGTTCACCAAAAACATGCCGAAGAAACCAACGCAATTTGATGTCGAGGTGCATCTTTCGGCAAATTCGTAGTACTGGTTTGAGGGAGCAGGAATGCAAAATAACTGGTGGCGGAGCCTGGTGCTCCTGGTTTCTTTGCTGCTCGGCTCGGGTGCTGCCTGGGCCGATGAGGGCATGGCGTTTCAACATTACACGTTCGCCATGCTCTGGCAGCCCGGGGTCTGCGCGGCGTGGACCCGGGTGGAACCCGCCTGTGCGGGGCTGACGCCAAGTTCGCGAGCAAGCCAGCAATGGAGCCTCCACGGGCTTTGGGCCAGCCGTCCGCAAAAGCTCATCGCCAGCGGTATGGAGCCCAAGACCTGGTGGGAACACGGCTGCTTCTGGTTTCAGAATCAGAGCACTGCGCCCCACGACAGCTGCTCGCTGCCCCCCCTGGAGCTATCGCCCAGCGTGAGCGAAGCGCTGAGCGAAAATATGCCGATGCGTAAGGTCTGTCTCGATCGCCATGAATACTACAAGCATGAGGCATGCTTTGGCGAAAAAGCGGATCCTTTCTTTCAAACGGCGCTGCGCCTGCTGGGAGACGTCAATGCCAGCAGCTTTACTGCCTACGTGCGCGATCACCGCGGGCAATGGGTCAATCGCAATGACCTGATCCGTGCGTATACCCAGGCTTTTCATCTGCCCGATGGATCGTCGCTCGAGTTGCGCTGCGAAAACGGCAGGGATGCCCCGCACGGCCGTGAGGGTAAGATCCTGACCGAGGCGTGGATTACCATCCGCGCCAATGCCCTGCAAGAGTTTCCTCGCCCGCAGGCCTTCATGACCGGACGCAAGGGCAATTGCGCCAAGTATATCCATATCCTTCCGTAGGGAGCGCGTAATATGCGTAAGCTGAGTCGTCGATCGTTTTTGCAACAGTTGGGGCTAGGTGCCGGTGCTGCCATTGCCGCGCCGCATGTGATCGGGGTAACGCGCGCCGCCGGTGCCAGTGCCAGCCAAGCCTTGCGCCACAACATCGAACATGTGGTAGTGATTTTTCAGGAGAATCGCAGCTTCGATCACTATTTTGGAACCTTTCAGCCCAAAAACGGGCAGCAGGTTGTCAATCTTCTGAATGCAAACGGTCAAATCGACTCGCGCTTTGTTAACCTGCAGAAAAATCCCGCGGGTATTCCCTACGCCAATCTCCCCTTGCCCACCGAAATTCCGAGCTTTACCCAGGCATCCCTGCCCAATCGGCCGTTCCATCTCGCTCCCTATATTCCCGCCAACGGCAATGTGCGCTGGGATCCCAAGCATCGCTTTTTTCGCATGATGGCAGAGGTCAATAACGGCAAAATGGATCTTTTCGTGGCACTGGCGGGAAGCTCCCATCAGCATCTGCACCGCGATGAATTCCGCAAGATGAGTCCTGCCCAAATCGCCTTCGAGTTGGCGCGTCCAAGCGGCCCGGTGATTGGCTACTACGAAGCCGCCGATTTGCCTTTCTATCATCGTGTGGCCCACGAATACGTGTTGTTCGACCATTTTTATCAAGCGATGAGCGGCGGGAGTACCGGCAATGCCCTCTACTTGGCCGCCTGCCGCTCCTGCGTGAATCCGCAGGTGGCGGATGCCCATGTCGCACCCTTCGATCCGAAAGAAGCGGGGCTGCAGCACGCCTTCTTCGATTTGCCTTACGACCATCGCCGCGTAATGGTCAATGATCTACCGCCAGTGCAGGGTCCGACCAATGCCGGCGAGCCAGAGGTACTGCAGATCAGTCCGCCGCCGGCGGCGCAGACTTACGATAACATTGGTGATCGCCTCAGTGCCGCCAAGGTGGATTGGGCTTGGTACAACGAAAATTGGAACAGGGTGAAACCTTGGGCGCTGAAAACCGCTTTTGGTCCTGGCGATGGGTCGGCGGTAGTCGATACCAGCCAGTTGTATGTGGCGCATCACAATCCCTTTCAGTACTACCCACGTTGGCCAGAGTATGTGCGCGCAGGGCATATGCGCGATGCTGAAGACTTTTTGGAAGACGCCCGCCAAGGTCGCTTGCCCGGGGTTTCCTTTTTGAAGGCGAGTGCCGCCCACGATGAACACCCTGCCGACTCGGCGCCGGCAGTGGGTATGGACTGGGTAGAGCGCCTGGTACGCGCGGTGGCCGAGGGACCGGCCTGGGAAAAGACGGCTATCTTCATTACCTACGACGAAGGCGGTGGATTCTGGGATTCTTTGCCGCCCAAGGTGGTGGATGATTACGGCTTTGGTACCCGCATCCCGGCGCTGCTGATCAGTCCTTGGGCGCGCTCGGGTTTGGTCGACCATCACCTGGCGAGCACCGCCAGTATCCTCAAATTCATTGAGACGCGCTTTGGCCTGGCCCCCCTCACCGAGCGCGATCGCAACGCCTACGATCTCTTGGGCGCCTTCGATTGGGATCAAAAACCCGGCGCCTTGCGGGTTTGAGTTGGTGTTCTGCCCGGGTTCGCCGCGCCCGCTATTTTGGTGTGAGGCCCAAGGCAATCTCTTCAACGCAGAAAAAGGGTTGATCTGGTCCCTCCTGTACCAAGAGCGCTAGGGAGTCGAGGCGACGCGGCAGAGCGAGACTCGGGCCAAAGTAGGCTTGGGCCTCCCGCAGCCAAGTGTTTTCTGGTGGTAGCCGGTCACTCAAGGTCATGTGGAAGACGAAGTCGGCAAAGACATGGGGATAGCCCCAATCGGCCAATTGTTGGCGTTGGCGCGGGCTGTAGTCGGGCCGATCCCGTGCTGCCAGTTCCGCCGGCTCGTAGGGGAGCCGAAAGGGGTCGAGGGCGAGCACGCAGCCATCTGCCAGCGCTTGTAAGGCAGGGCTTGTCGTGGCAAGGCGCAGACTGAGAAAGCCGTCGTCGAGGCTGAGTTGCAGCGGCGGCAAGGTAGCGGGCGATTGCTCGTGCAGAAATGAGCGAGCGGCCTCCTGGAGCCTATCCAGGGGGGTAGCAAGGGGCATGGGCGCCTTGATGGTGGCATGCAAGCCATAGCCCGCTGCACGCCTTGCCGGTACCGCAGGATAGGGGCGAGGGAGGGATATGGCGCGGCGACTATCCCAGCCAAGCCAAGCGGAGCCCAGCGCCCAGAGGGGGTCTTCCGCCGCTGGCAGGTAGTAGAGGGCAACGCGAATAGCGCTCATCCGACCCGCTCTCCCAGCCGCCACACGCCGTGCGGCGTTACCGTGCTGTCGGCGTAGCGCACTCGCAGTAGATCGCCGCGCAGGCCGGGGCGCAAACTTCCGCGGTCTGCCAAGGCGAGGAGCTGGGCGGGATGCGCACTGACCATGGCAACGGCTACGGGCAAGTCGCACAACTCCTGCTCGGCAAGCAAAAATGCGGCCTCGAGCAGGGCGCTGGGATAGTAGTCGGAGGCCAGCGCGGTGACCGCGCCCGCCCGCACCAAGTCAGCAACCGCCACATTGCCCGAGTGCGAGCCACCGCGCACGAGATTTGGCGCCCCGGCCACCGTCGCCATTCCCAGGGCGCGGGCATGTTGGGCAGCCGCCAGGGTGACCGGAAACTCGCTGATGCGGATACCGTCGCGCGCATTGCGTTCGATTTCCTCGGGGGTAACGTCGTCGTGACTGGCAATGGGCAGCCCACTGTCGCGCATGCGAGTGAGAATGTGGGCACGATTCTGGGCGCTGTAGCTTCGATGCCGCGCCAAGGATTCCTGAATACGCTGTTCCAGCTCTTCCTCGCTCAGACCCTCGGCCCGCCGGCCCGAGCGAAATTTTTCGAGGTTGGTATGTTGGCCTACGCCCGGCGTGTTGTCCATCAGACTCAGCATCTGTACCGGCCCGGCCGCCAGGCACTCCTCGAGCAATTCGGGAAGGTTGGCCACTGGCAATTCGCAGCGCAAGTGGAGAACGTGTTCGGCGCGCAGCAGACCCGCGGCCTGCAAGGCCTGCTGATCGATCAGCGCATCGCGAAGGGTCTGCAGGCGTTGCGCTTCGAAGCCGGCGTCGCCCACGCAAAGGGCATCGGCAACGGTAGTGATGCCGGCGGCAATGCATTGGGCATCGTGGGCGAGAAAGGCAGAGCGCGACGGCCAGCGCGCCTGGGTGCGCGGTTGGACTTGGCGCTCGAGATTGTCGGTGTGCAGATCCACCAGGCCCGGCAGCAAAAAATCGCCTTCGCAGTCCAGTAGCTCGGCGCTTTGACTGGGTCCCTCGTCGATTGCGGCGATATTTCCGTCCTCCGTCAGCAAGAGCGAGCCGAGCACGACGGCATCGGGAAGAACCAAACGGGCGTTACGAAATCCACGGATACTCATGCTGGCTTTTCTCCTGGAGAAAGAAAAATCTCGCGGTCGGCAACACGCGCAATCTGTTGCGGATCGTGCAGAATCGCCAAGATGCCGCGCCCGGCAAGTTTCGCACGTTGAATCACGGCAAGCACGAGGGCCGCGTTTGCCTTCACCCTTTGCGCAAGGGCGGCTTCGGCAACGAGATCGATACTCGGCACCGGGGAAATGATGCGAAGGAATTGGCTGGCATAGGCCATCTGCCAGCTGCGTAGGTCTAGCATATGGCGCGGATCGGCCGCCACGATTTCCGTCATCGTATCTGCGTAACGCAGGCGAATACTACCGCCATCGGCCCGGTAGGTGCCGTAGATACAGCGCAACAGGGTCGACTTACCGGCGCCAGAAGGACCGCGGAGTACCAAGCATTCACCCGCTCGCAATTGGAAGGCTGGTGCGGCAAGGGCTACTCGTTGTTCGCCCCCGCGCAGGTGTAGGGTGAAGGTTTTGGGCACGCCTTCGACGCTAGGCCGGCTAAACGCTGCAAGCAGGGTACGAAAGACTAGTTTTTTAATTTAAGACATATACGTTGCAATAACGTTATCAAATAGAAATCCGTCTGGTAGGAGTTTTGTAATATTATTGCAAGATAAAAGTCATAAATATGGAATAAAAAATTCATATTACTGGGCGGTTTCAAGTTTGAAGTGCAACACCCGCATATAACTCTCTGACTTGCTGCGCCATAACTTCGGCAGGTGTCCGAAATCCCAGACATTTCCTGGGG
>NZ_JAVRKK010000102.1:0-8078 GCF_031962545.1 Candidatus Igneacidithiobacillus taiwanensis | reverse complement strand
TACCCGGTAAAACCCCCGGATCCGGTACCCGACATGTTGAACCTGCATGGCACTCCTCCCTCGCCAAAGAAGTGCCAAAGGTTTGTGAACTTATGCAGGAATTGCTGAACGTCAACACCATCAACGAAATTGCCAACTTCAACGCGCAATTGGCACGCGAGCGCGAGACGATCAAGGAACGCATCGCCCATATCAACAAGTCGCTCGCGGAAATCGACTACAACCCCGGACGCTTCATCCTGCTGGAGTCGCAGGCCAGTCCCGACGCCGAAATCCGTGATTTCCAGCAGGATCTGCGCGCCTGCACCGAGGGGGCGGTGACCGGGTCGGACGACGCCCAGTATTCCGAAGCCAAGTTCCTTCAGGTCAAGGCGATCATCGACCGGTTCCGTGGCCGGGATGGCTTGTTGGAGCAGGACCGACGCTGGACCGCGAAGGTCACGGATGTGCGCAACTGGTTCTTGTTCGCAGCCAGCGAGCGCTGGCGCCAGGACAACACAGAACACGAGCACTACTCCGACTCGGGCGGCAAATCGGGTGGCCAGAAGGAAAAGCTGGCCTACACCATTCTCGCCGCCAGCCTAGCCTACCAGTTCGGTCTGGAATGGGGAGGGGTGCGCTCGCGCTCGTTCCGCTTCGTAGTCATCGACGAAGCGTTCGGACGCGGCTCGGACGAGTCGGCGCAATATGGTTTGCAGCTATTCCGACAACTCAACCTGCAACTCTTGATCGTTACGCCGCTGCAGAAGATCCACATCATCGAGCCCTTCGTGTCCAGCGTTGGGTTCGTGCACAACGACGGCGGTCGAGCCTCCAAATTGCGTAACCTATCCATTGACGAATACCGGGTGCAAAAAGCCCGACCGGAGATGGCGCGGTGACGTGGACCACGGCGAAGGACCTGAAAGCGCAGTTGGCGCGACTGTGGGAACGAGGGGAGCTGTTACGCGATGCCGTGACGGGCAACACCCGTTTCCCATTGCGCTTGACCATCAAGGGCCCCGCGTCGGCGGACATCACCGAACGGTTTGACGCCGTGCGCATCTGGGCTGCGGAATTGGCCGGCACCAGCCCCTTGCGTTTGGAGTGGCAGGAGATTCGTCACCGGGTACAAGGACTGCAGAGGCTCCCATCGGGCGGCTGGATCGACTCCATGGATGATGCGCTCGGCTGGCTCGGCAAACGTCGCGACTGGGATCGGTTTTCAAGCATGGTTGAAATGACCCGGCAGCAAAATCCCGCCTTGCTGCCCTGGCTGGCAAAGAGACCCTTGCAAGCCCTCGAACTGGCGGGCGAATGGTCCCGTTTGCTGGCTGTAGTGGATTGGGTCAGGAGGCATCCACGACCAGCAGTCTACCTGCGTCAAGTGGACTTGCCCGGCGTGCACAGCAAGTTCATCGAGACACATCGTGCCGTACTGGCCGAGTTACTCGACTTAGCCTTGCCTGCGGACAGCGTGAATACCACCAAGACCGGCGTTACGCAGTTTGCCGCCCGCTATGGTTTTCTAGACAAACCCACGAGGATTCGTTTCCGAGTCCTCGATCCCGAGATTCATACCCTGGGCGGCACGTCGTGCCCAGACATCACCCTCGACGCCAGCAGTTTCAGCCAGCTGACCATTGATGCGCGGCGGGTATTCATCACCGAGAACGAAACCAACTTTCTGGCCTTGCCAAACGTGCCAGGCGCAATCGCCATCTTTGGCGCCGGCTACGGCTGGGAGGCGCTCGCCCGGGCGCGCTGGTTGGAACGTTGCGCCATCCACTACTGGGGCGACATCGATACCCATGGCTTTGCCATCCTGGATCAACTGCGCAGCCACTTCCAACACGTCGCCTCGTTTCTCATGGATCGAGCCACGCTAGATGCCCACGTTTCCTTCTGGGGAAGAGAAGAAAAACAACAACTGAGCGATTTACACCGGCTGACACCAGAGGAATTGAGCCTATACAACGACCTGCGCGACAACCGCATCCGTGAGAGGCTTCGTCTCGAGCAGGAACATCTGAGCTTTGCTTGGGTGCAGGCGCGCATCGATCAATTGTTGCAACAGGACTGAATAAAGACTACATTCAGTCGTTAGCAGATCGAGGAGTGAGGTCATGCGCTACTCATCGCAAGTCAAACCCATCAGTTACCTCAAGGCGAACGCGGCCGAAGTCCTGGCCCAATTGACCGAGCGGCGGGAGCCGCTGGTCATCACTCAGAACGGGGAGGCCAAGGCGGTCATTCAGGATGTCGCCTCCTTTGAGGAAACACAGGAAACGCTGGCGCTGTTGAAAGTTCTCGCGCTCGGCAATGCGGAGATCGAGGCTGGAAAGGTCAAGCCCGTGGCTGAGGTTGTTGCAAGATTGCAGGCCAAACCGGCAGCCAAGTAATGGCAGGGCGAAAATACGAGGTCTTGCTGACCGAGGGGGCCGAGCAGGATCTGGAGGCTATCTACGACTACATCGCGGAATTCGACTGCAAGGCCAATGCCGACTACGTGCTGGATCGGCTATTGGAAGTCGTCGAGAGCCTGTCAACTTTTCCTGTGCGCGGCGCCTACCCCAAGGAACGGGCGGCCCTTGGCATCCGGGAGTATCGGCAGACCGCTTTCAAGCCCTATCGAGTGATCTACCGTGTCATGGCGCAGAAGGTTTACCTCTATGTGATCGCTGACGGCCGGCGGGATATGCAGTCGCTCTTGGCGCGTCGCTTACTTGGGGCTTGACGAAGCCGACGTGTAGGGTGTTCGATTCCGTGCAAATCAAAAGCACACCCGTTCACACCCAATGATGGATGCCATCAAACTGACCGGCGCCAGCCGCAACCGCCTCCAGCAGGACTTCCGCGGCCCGACCGTGCGCAACCATCCCGAGCGGCACGAAGCAGACAAATGTCCAAAACCTTTCGCTCTGGCGCGCAGAAATCCGCTATGGCGTATGCCGCAGAGCCGGCGGTATACCTTGCGGTATGTATGCAAAAGCCCGATGCCATACAACGCGCGGATGGGCGCTACGCATCGACATGGTCGGCTGCATGACACTCTGGTAGGCTTGCAACGATTTTCATCGCCTTAAACGAGCACCGCCAGAGCACCTTTGCCATGCATTCCAAAGCGCGAGTCACCGCCAACCATGTCGCCCAGCACTCGGGCAAAGCCGAGCATGCTGCTTACCGCTGGCGCGAACATAAACACCAGCCCGCGCACCGCG
Source organism: Candidatus Igneacidithiobacillus taiwanensis (assembly GCF_031962545.1). NCBI lineage: Bacteria > Pseudomonadati > Pseudomonadota > Acidithiobacillia > Acidithiobacillales > Acidithiobacillaceae > Igneacidithiobacillus > Candidatus Igneacidithiobacillus taiwanensis. The sequence continues at coordinate 4,878 of NZ_JAVRKK010000102.1, read as the reverse complement.
TGGGGCGCCTATGGAAGTTCAACTTGTCCGAGGTGGACGATTGGGTGCGCACCAGGAGCGCGGATGAAGAACAACGCGGCGATGGCCAGATGCCATCGCGCAATCCTTGAGGGGATGGCCTGAATGCCCACACTCAACTGGATCGGCAAAGAAGCCATCATCAAACACCACAAGGATGTGCCCTTCCGCCTGCTGGAGCCGGTGCCGGAACTCTCCTGCGGCGGTACCGACAGTGGCAATCTCATCGTGCAGGGCGACAACCTGCATGCCCTCAAGGCCCTGCTGCCGCGCTATGCCGGGCAGGTTAAATGCATCTACATCGACCCGCCGTACAACACCGGCAACGAAGGCTGGGTCTACAACGACAACGTCAACAGCCCGGAGATCCGGAAATGGCTGGGCGAGGTGGTGGGCAAGGAAGGCGAGACGCTGGACCGGCACGACCGTTGGCTGTGCATGATGTACCCGCGGCTGGTGTTGCTACGCCAGTTTCTGCGCGAGGATGGCGCGATCTTCGTGTCCATCGATGACAACGAAGTGGCCAGCTTGCGGTTGTTGATGGATGAGATTTTTGGGAGTCGAAATTTTGTAGGCACGGTTATTTGGCAAAAGAAATATGCCGTATCCAATGATCATAAAACCATCGCGCCCATGCATGACTTTGTTCTGGTTTATCAACGATCCCCGAGCTGGCAGCGCAACTTGCTGCCGCGTGGCCAAGAAAAAGACAGCCAGTACAAGCACAAAGATGAAAAAGGGGAATTTCGTGTTAGTGACTACACCTGCGCTAAAACAGCTGAGGAGCGCCCAAACCTTTACTACCCAATTACAAATCCTAATACAGGTGAGCAAATCTGGCCTAAACGCACGCGCGTCTGGGCTTATTCACGGGAAGAGCATCAACGACATGTGGCAGAGGATTTAATTTTCTGGGGCAAGGACGGCAAGGGCAAAGTGCCTGCCTATAAGCGCTACAAGCACTTGCTCCGCAATGATGGGGTGGTTCCACAGACATTGTGGCCACACGAATTTGCCGGTCATACTGATGGCTCACGCAAGGAGTTACGCGAACTTCTACATGACATTCCTTCGGTATCAGATTTTGCGACACCCAAGCCGTCTCTGCTCATTCAGCGTATCCTGCAAATCGCCACCGACAAAGATTCCCTCATCCTCGACAGCTTTGCCGGTTCTGGCACTACCGCCCACGCCGTGCTCAAACAAAACGCCGAAGACGGCGGCAAGCGCCGCTTCATCTTGGTCGAGATGGACGAGCACATCGCCCAGAACGTCACCCGCGAGCGCGTCAAACGTGTGGCGGAAGGCTACACCAACGCCAAAGGGCAAACAGTAGAGGGCCTCGGCGGCGGCTTCCAGTTCTGCCGCCTGTCCGCCGAACCCTTGTTCGATGCCGACGGCCAAATCCGCAGCGATGTGACATTCGCGCAACTGGCCGAGTTCGTCTGGTTCGCCGAGACCGGCACGGGCTTCACTGGCGCTGCTGATTCGCCACTGCTGGGCATCTTCGAGGGCCGCGCCATCTACCTGCTCTACAACGGCATCCTCAAGGACAAATCTGTCAACGGCGGCAATGTGCTCACCGGCCCGGTGTTCGATGCGCTGCCCAAGTTCGCCGGCCCGAAAGTGATCTACGCCGCTGCCTGCCGTCTGGGCGCGTCGCGTCTGGGGCGGGAAAATATCACCTTCAAGCAGACCCCGTACGCGCTGGAGCTGTGAGTGAAGAAACCTTTTCCGCTTTTCCAGAACAAAGAACTACGCGGCGCGAGCGATGCACTGGTGCGCGCGGCGTGCAGGGCGCAATATGGCATCGATACAAACCCGGCACGACTTCGATCATCACGGACCAACGAGGGCTCACCATGAATACGAAGGAACTCATCGATTCGGCCTTGAAACTTTCGCCAGCCGAGCGTTTTGCATTGATGGACCAAATCGCGCACAGCCTTGATCAGCCAGACCCAGAGCTGGATCGACTCTGGATCGAGGAAGCGGAGCGGCGTCTTGCGGCCTATCGTTCCGGGCAAGTCAAAGGTATCCCGGCCGAGGACGTAGTCGGGACATTTTGATGCGCATCGCGTTTTCACCCGAGGCGAAACTGGAATTCGAGGACGGCGAACGCTACTACGAACGGCAGGTCACCGGGCTGGGGGCGCGATTTCGCACCGAGGTTCGCGAAGCTCTGTCGCGTCTGCGCCACTGGCCGTTGGCAGCGCCCGTCGAGCACGGCGACATCCGGCGCTTGATCCTGAGCCGCTTTCCTTACAAGCTGCTCTATTCGGTCGAGCCTGACCTCATTTACATCGTCGCGGTCGCGCATTTACACCGCGCCCCGGACTACTGGATCGAGCGCGACTAGCCATGAGCATATTCCTCCCGAAAGCCTACCAACAACGGGTGCTCGACAGCGTGGAGGCTTATTTCAAGGCCTGCCATGAACTGCCCTCCCCCTCGCTTGCCTTCACCGCCACCGCCGAGGGCCTGTGCGTCGGCCCCAAAGTGATTTACGCCACCGCCTGCCGCTTGAGCTCGTCGCGCCTTGCGCGCGCGGGTATCACCTTCAAACAAATGCCGTATGTGCCGGAAGTTTGAGCATGACCCCGGAGCGCAAGGTCATCATCATTGCGGGACCCAATGGCGCAGGCAAGACGACGTTTGCGCGCGAGTTTCTACCCAATGAGGCGGCATGCCCGGTATTCGTGAATGCCGATCTGATTGCCGCTGGGTTGGCGCCATTTGCTCCCGAGACGGCGGCGGTGCGGGCGGGGCGTTTGATGCTGGCGGAGCTGGATCGGCATTTCCGCGCAGGTGAAAGCTTTGCCTTCGAAACAACGCTTTCGGGCCGCACCTATCTGCGCCACATCCGGCAATGGCAGCAGGCGGGCTATTGGGTGGAGCTGATTTTTCTACGACTCAACCATGCCGACGAGGCCGTTGCGCGAGTGCGACAACGGGTTCTGCAAGGCGGGCACAACATTCCCGAGGCGTTGATTCGCCGCCGTTTCACCGCCGGGCTGGAGAATTTCCACCGGCATTACGCCCCCGTTGCGGATGCCTGGGTTTTGTATGACAACGCCGGGGAAGCACCGGTTTTACTGGATTGGAGTGAGCGATGACCACCAAAACCATCGACCAAGCAAAGACCGCCGATCTGCGCGGCTCGTGGCCCGCCTTGCAACGCGCCGCGCAGCGGGCGCGCGAACTGGCCGTGCAAACAGGCACCGAATTGATCATCAGCCGCGCTGGGGTCATGGAGCGCATCAAGCCCGACACGAATCCATCTAGCCAGCCGTTGCAGGAACCCCAAGCCCACGATAAGGGCAAGCCATGACGACCTTTTCGCCCAAGGCCTACCAACAACAGGTGCTCGACAGCGTGGAGGCTTATTTCAAGGCCTGCCATGAACTGCTGTCCCCCTCGCTTGCCTTCACCGCCACCACCGAACGCCTGTGGGGACGCGGTTTGCCCTACAACCCGTTGTCGGGTTTCCCAGCCGATATGCCGTACTTCTGCCTGCGCGTGCCCACCGGCGGCGGCAAGACCTGGCTAGCGGCGAAAAGCGTCCAATTGGTCAACACCCATTTGCTGCGCACCGAACGCAGCGTGATTCTGTGGCTGACACCCAGCAAGCCGATCCGCGAGCAGACGATCAAGGCGCTCAAAGACCGCCATCATCCCTATCACGCCGCGCTGCGCGAGGCGGGGCCAATCACGGTGTTGGACCTGGAAGAAGCCAAGAGTGTGACCCGCGCCACGCTGGATACCTCGACCACGATCATCGTCGCCACGCGGCAGGCATTCCAAGTGGAGGAGGAAGAGTGCCGCAAGGTGTATCAAAGCAGCGGCGCGCTGATGCACCACTTCGACCACCTCTCGCCCACCCAGCGCGATGCCTTGCTCACCGATGGCGAGGGAGCGAATCGCACCACGCCCTATTCACTGGCCAACGTGCTGCGCCTGCGCCGCCCGTTCGTGATCGTCGATGAGGCGCACAACAGCCGCACCGAACTCGCCTTCGACATGCTGGCCCGTTTCCGCCCCAGTGGCGTGATGGAACTGACCGCCACGCCCGATCTCACGCGCACGCCCAGCAACGTGCTGCACAGCGTTTCTGCCGCCGAGTTGAAGGCAGAGGAAATGATCAAGCTGCCGGTGGTGCTGGAAACCGAGCCCAACTGGCAGCAGTGTCTGGCCGATGCCATTGCCCGACGCGATACCCTGCATAAACTGGCGGAGGAAGAACATCGCGCCGGTGCGCCGTATCTGCGCCCCCTGGTGCTGATCCAGGCGCAGCCGCGCCGCACGGGTGTGGAAACGCTGGACGTTGAGCGCGTGAGGAACGAGTTGATCGCCAACCACGGCATTCCCGCCAGTGAAATCGTGGTGGCCACTGGTGAGGAAAAGGGGTTGGAGCAAGTCGAAGTCGATTACAAGCTGGGATTGCGCGATCCGACCTGCCCGGTGAAGTTCATCCTCACGCAAAAGGCGCTGGCGGAAGGCTGGGACTGCCCGTTTGCCTACATTCTGGTGAGCATGGCCGAGCTGACATCGGCCACGGCGGTAGAGCAGCTACTCGGGCGCGTGTTGCGTCAGCCGGATGCCGCGCACAGGCAAGCCCCGGCGTTGAACCGGTCGTATGCCTTCGTGGTGTCGAAAAGCTTTGCGGAAACGGCAAGCGCGCTGCGGGAGCGGCTGGTAGAGGGTGCCGGGTTCGAGCGGCGCGAGGTCACGGAATTCGTCACGGCCGCCAAGGCTGAACAGGTGTCACGGGTCACCCTAATGGCGCCACCCAGGGTCGGCATAATGGCGCCATTTCAAACTACCTGAAATAGGGTCTCGAACGGGGTCAAGAATGGGCGA